>NZ_JAVKGT010000030.1:0-11254 GCF_031432335.1 Nesterenkonia flava
GTACTGCACACGGGAGTGTGTGGGAGAGTAGGACACCGCCGGACACACATTGAAAAGAGGCCCCTGAATCTTGCAGAGACGCAAGAATCGGGGGCCTCTTTGCGTGCGCTTCTGCCCCTCGTTTTGATCAGCGGGCGGAGAGTTCGGTAAGATAGATCCCTGCGTGCGTAGCGGTTTATATGCACGCAAGGCCACGGGGTGTGGCGCAGCTTGGTAGCGCGCGTCGTTCGGGACGACGAGGCCGCAGGTTCAAATCCTGTCACCCCGACCAAGCGAGGTCTACTGCTAACACCGACCCGATGGATGGTGTTAACAGGAGCTTCTCGTGTTGAGCAAGTAAGGGAGTCGCCCATGTGGGCGGCTCCCTTCTTCGTTTTGCGGGACAGGCTCTGTGCCTGGTCGTGTCCGCGATCACCCAGCCGGGGGAAATCACCGAATTGTAGGGCTCATCGTGTTCGTTGGGCTGGCGGGTTACTACGCACTTTGGATGCGGTACCTGTTCACAGGGCGAAGGGGAGCCGTGCTCTACTGCTCATGGTGGGTACTTCCCGTGCCGATGGCTATTCTCCCGGTCGTGGTGTTCCTCAGCACTGCTGCATGGCTGAGCAACCCGTAGATCGCGTTCGCCGCAGTAGTCCTCGCTCTCGGGCACATTCCTGTATCCGCGATCGTGGCACGGGCCGTGCGCAGTCGTCCATGACGGACCCCCATGCCGCGCTGTGGTGGTTGCCCGTGGGAGCGGGCGGACACGTCGTGATCCATACGAGCAGATGGTGGGAACTGCTGAACGCCCTTCGTGAGCGTCGTGGTGCGCGCCCGTTGCTCCACGCGGCTCTCGAGGTGTTCGACGGCCACCCCCGATACGTGATCGAGATGACGCCTGCATGGGGTGGACCAGCAGGCAGCCGGGGCGTCGTCGCCACCGGACCAGTCGGTGCGCGGTGGCTCGGCGCTTCTCGCCTCTTCCGCTATGAGGTCCGATGCTGGCGTGACGGCACCATCCCGGACCGCGACTGGGCAACCGTTCCGCCGTTGCGCCTGGCGCTTTCGTCCGTCGAAGCGGACGCACTTCTCGCTCGGGTGCCCGAGGTGCCGCAGCTGGTCTGGGGGCGCGATGTACTCGGGATCGACGACATGTGGAACTCCAACTCGTTGATTTCGTGGCTGCTGCACACCTCGGGAATCAACGAGGCGCAGCTGAGCCCTCCGGGACACGGCAGCGCCCCCGGATGGCGCGAATCGCCGCTGCCCGCCAGTGAGGATCCGCGTAGCCGAGACGAACCATGCGGCGAAGTGAGTTGCTTCTAGTGGCGGAGCCACAAGTGCGTGCTCAGGCCAGCACGAGCTGCTGGGGCTCTCCCGCGGCCACCTCGAACTCCGCGCTGGCTGAGTCGGAGCTGACTCGGTACCGGCCGCGCCAGCCTCGCACGGTGAGGGTGCCGTCGTCGTCGGTGGTCATGGTGGTCGGGGGCAACCACCACTCTCCACGGATGAGGCTGTGCAGTCGATCGTAAGAGGGTTTACGGCTACCGTCCGGCCGAAGCAGACCGATCGGTGCGCCTAGCCAGGCGTCCGTGTCGGTGATTCCCCAGTAGGTGATGGCCTCCACGGCGGGGTGACCGGCCAGTGCGCGGTACATGGCTCCCAGCTCGTCAGCTTGGCGCTCCTCTCCCTCAGGGGTCGAGGGCCACTCGTCCACTACGTAGTCATTGAGGTCTTCAACCTCGGCGGGCATGAGGTCGCCCGACACGAGGCTCACTTCGGTGAAGTGAAGGGGCAGGCCGAAGCGCGAGAAACGATCAGCCACCTCCAGCAGGCGGTCCTCTCCCCGGTAGCCCTGGTGCATGTGCGTCTGCAGGCCGATGGCATCGATCCGCACACCCGCTTCCAGAGTCTCTTCGATGACGCGCTCATAGCGCGAGGAGAGGTCGAAGTCGTTGATCAGCAACGTTGCCGCAGGATTGGCAGCTCGAGCAGTCTCCAAGGCCAGGCGGATGATCCCCGGTCGCCCCAGTTCGCGCGCCAGGCGCGAGATCGCGTTGGGCACCCCGTCCGGCTCGTTGGTGAACTGCGGCATGATGACGCTTTCGTTGATGGCATCCCAGGTATCGATGAGACCCGCGAAGCTCTCCACCTCTCGTGTGATGCGTCCACGCGTGAGACTCAGGACTTCGTCGCTGGGCAGCGGATCCATCCACTGCGCCTTCACGGTGTGCCACACCAGCGGATGCCCTTTCAGGCGTACACCCCTCTCTGCGAACCATCGGGCAGCCGTGAGCAGGCGAGCGGTGTCCGGTTGACCCCGCTCGGGCTCGAACTGTCCCCAGTAGAACGGCAGAGTGGCCGTGTCGAAGAGCGCGAGCCAGTCCTGGGCTAGCTGCGACAGATCCGCTTCCCCGTTGGCATGGGGCACCAGCTCAAAGCCGATGTTCCCGAAGCCAAAGTCGTGTTGGAGCTGTTCGACGACGACGTCACGGCCAGCCAAGGGGGTTCCATCTGCCCCCGTGAGGGTGAAGGTTCTTGATTCGATGCGGTGGTCAAGGGTCATGAATCCTCCTGTGGGGGCGCGGTCGAGCCGCGCACGATGAGCTCTGCGGGCAGGCGGGTGTGCTCGGGTTCGCTGCCGCCGAGCATGTCCAGGAGCATGTGGGCGGCGGCCGCGCCCATCTGCAGGAGGGGCTGGCGAATAGTCGTCAGCCCAGGAGTGGACGCAGCCGATTCCGGGATGTCGTCGAAGCCGACCACGGAGAGGTCCTCTGGCACGCGCAGGCCGCGTGAGGCGGCGACACGTATCACTTCTAGTGCGGAAAGGTCGTTTGCGGCGAAGATCGCGGTGGGGGGCTGCTCGGCGGCGAGGAGTTCCTCCGCGGCGGAGGTCGATTCGGCGGGTCGGTACCCGCCGTCAGTCACCAGTGCCGGATCACAGGAAAGGCCTGCGGCCTCCAGGGCCTCGCGATAGCCGCGCTCACGCAGCTGCGCCGACTCCAGATCGGTACGCCCGCGGACGTGTGCGATGCGCCGATGTCCCAGGGCAATCAGGTGTTCCGTGGCCGTCCGTGCGCCCCCGCGATTATCCGTGTCGACGGTGGCGAGGCCTGCTGGACCCGTATGAGGGTCGATCGCGACCGTGGGGATGGAGGAGGCAGGCTGGGCCACGGTGGGCGTCACGATAATGGCTCCGTCGATCAGGGTCCCCCCGAGACGTGACAGGGAGCGGCGCTCCCATCCGGTGTGCGATCCGGCCGAGACGCTTCCCGCGTAGGCGAGGATGTTGTACTTCGTATCCTGCAGCGCCGAGGAAACGCCGCGCAGCAGCTGCAGCGCGAAAGGCTCGAACTCTGCGACGAGCACACCGATGTGATTGGTCTGGCGGTGTCGCATAGAAGCGGCCACGAGGGAACTCTCGTAGCCGAGATCCGAGACGACACGCAGCACGCGGGCACTGGTGGCCTCTGCAATGCCGTCGCGGCCGTTGATGACTTTCGAAACCGTAGCGACTGAGACCCCTGCGGCCCTGGCTACGTCACGTATGGTCACTCGCTCCGATGACGGCTGTGTGACCGCGGTATCACTCATGGGGATCAGTCTAAGCGCAGTTTCGAAATCGTTATCGATAACGATTGACACAAATGTGACGTAGGTGACATTCTCATCTCAGACGCATCGGAGGAATCGGCGGTTGGAGCCGAGCGGCGCGTTCACTCAATGAGGAGGCTCAAAGCCATGAATGTACGCAGAACATGGATGACAGCAGCGGCCGTGACCGCGGTTGCCGGCGTGACGCTCACCGGCTGTGCCGGTCAGGGTGCCGGGGCCAGCGACGACGGCAGCACCGGCGGCGGTGACGAGAACACCATTGTCTGGTGGCACAACTCGAACACCGGTGAAGGCAAGGAGTACTACGACCAGGTAGCCGCCGACTTCGAAGCCGCCCACGAGGGCGTCACGGTGCAGGTCGAGGCCATGCAGCACGAGGACATGCTGACCAAGCTCCAGGCCGCATTCCAGGGCGGCAACACCGACCAGATCCCCGACGTGTACATGAGCCGCGGCGGTGGCGAGCTCGCGGGCGAGGTTGAGGCCGGGCTGGTGCGGGACCTCACCGATGACGCCTCGGAGACCATTGAGAAGATCTCCGCCTTCACCGGTCAGTACACCGTGGACGAGCGGGTCTACGCGCTGCCCTACTCGATCGGCCTGGTGGGCTTCTGGTACAACAAGGATCTGTTTGCTGAAGCGGGCATTGACGAAGTCTCCCCCAATCCCACCTACGAAGAGTTCACCGAGTACGTGGAGCAGCTCCAGAGCGCGGGTATCACTCCCATCTCCGTCGGTGCCGGCGACAAGTGGCCTGCGGCCCACTACTGGTACTACAACGTGGTTCGCGAGTGCGAGTTCGACACCGTTGAGGCCGCTATCGAGAACGCCGACTATTCCGACGAGTGCTTCCTCAAGGCCGGGGAGAACCTACAGGAGACCATCGCGCTGGAGCCGTTCAACGCCGGTTTCCTGAGCACGCCCGCGCAGTCCGGTCCGACCTCGGCCTCCGGCCTGCTGGCCACTGAGAAGGTGGCCATGGAGCTCGCCGGTCACTGGGAGCCCGGCGTCGTGGGCGGTCTGCGCGAAGACGGTGAAGTCCCCGATTTCCTCGGATGGTTCGCCTACCCGACCTTCGAGGGCCAGGCTGGTGACCCCAACGATCAGATGGGTGGCGGTGACGCCTGGTCGGTCTCCGCGGGCGCCCCCGACGTCGCGGTGGACTTCGCCGAGTATCTGCTCTCGGACGAGGTGCAGGTTGGGTTTGCCGAGCTGGACATGGGTCTGCCGACCAACCCGGCCGCCACGGACTCGCTCTCCAACGAGACCCTGGCCCAGCTCATTCCCGTCCGTGACAGCGGCGGCAACACCCAGCTCTACCTCGACACCCGTCTGGGCCAGTCGGTGGGCAATGCGATGAATGACGCGATCGCCCTGATGTTCGCCGGCCAGGCCGAGCCGCAGGACATCGTCGACGCCATCCAGCAGGCAGCGGAGTAACCCGCGTGGCAGCCGACGTGTCCGCCCCCGCGGTCGCCTCGCCTGCGACGTCCACCCCCGCTGAAGGGCCCGCCGTGCGCAGAAAAGTGCGCGCGGCGGGCCCAGCCCGGGGCGCCGGACGCAAGGGCGCCAGCCGCGCCAAGTGGCGCAAACGAGCAGAGATTGCCTTCTTCGTGACGCCGGCCCTGGCACTGCTGGCGGTCTTTGTCGCATGGCCTATCGTCACCGCCGTGCATATGTCGCTCTACCGCTGGCGGGGCTTCGGTCCCATGGTCGACTTTGTTGGTCTGGCCAACTACACCTCGGTGCTGACCAACCAGGTCTTCACCGACGCCGTGATCCACAACCTCATCATCGTCGTGGGCTCGATCGTGCTGCAGCTGCCGCTCGGCCTGGCGCTGGCCCTGCTGCTGAACCGCAGAATGTGGGGTCAGGGGCTGGTGCGCACCATCATCTTCGTGCCCTACGTCCTGGCCGAGGTCGTGGCCGGCGTCGTCTGGTTCCAGTTGCTTCAGCCGCAGTACGGCGTCGTGGACACGATTCTGTCCTCCCTGGGTATCAGCGGGCCTCCGCAGGGCTTCCTCGGGACTCCTGATCTGGCGCTGTGGACTGTGCTGGTGGTCCTGACGTGGAAGTACCTCGGACTAGCCGTCATCCTCTTCCTGGCCGGCCTGCAGGGGGTGCCCGAGGACCTCTATGAGGCCGCCCAGCTCGACGGCGCCTCGTGGTGGCAGGTCCAGTGGCGGGTGACCATTCCTCTGCTGGGCCCCACCATGCGCACTTGGGGCTTCCTATCGATGATCGGTTCCCTGCAGCTTTTCGACATGGTGTGGATCCTCACTCGTGGAGGTCCGGCCAACTCGACGACGACGATGGCGACCTTCCTCATCGATCAGGGAACCCGAAGCCAGAACTTCGGCATCGCAGGCGCGGCCTCGGTCATTCTGTTCGTGCTCGCGCTCATCCTGGCCGTTGCCTATCAGCAGCTCATCCTGAGCCGCGACACCCGGTCCGGTGAGGGCCGCCGAAAGAAGAAAGGACTGAAGGTGTGAGTACCCTCGCCCCAGTCTTCCCCACGCAGCGTCAGCGTCAGCGCACCCGACGAGGCCCTGGAAAGCGGTACTCCGGCGGCAACCCGCTGGTCTACGGGATCTCCCTCGTCGTCGTCGCCGTGACCATCGGTCCGGTTCTCTACGCGGTGCTGGGAGGCTTCCGCACCAATGCGCAGCTGGCGGCGGATCCCGCCGGCATGCCTGATCCCTGGGTCCTGTCCAACTATGCCGGGGTGCTTTCCCCGGACTCACCCTTCTGGCGGTACGCCTTCAACTCCACCGTTGTCGCGGTCATCACGACCGCCATTGTTGTGGTGTTCGGGATCATGGCGGCGTACCCACTGGCTCGGTATCAGTTCTGGGGCCGCGAAGTGCTGTTCATGGTCTTCGTGATCGGTCTGCTCTTCCCCGCCACGGTCGCCATCGTGCCGCTGTTCATCCTCATTACCCAGAACTTCGGCATGGGCAACACCTGGTGGGGAGTGGCACTGCCGCAGGCGGCCTTCGCGCTGCCCATGACCGTAGTGATTCTGCGGCCCTTCCTCATGGCGCTGCCGCAGGAGCTTGAAGAGGCGGCCATGCTGGACGGCACCAGCCGCATCGGCTTCTTCTGGCGCATCCTGCTCCCGCTCTCGGGCCCCGGCATGGTCACCGTCGGTGTGCTGGCGTTCGTCGGCTCGTGGAATGCCTATCTGCTGCCCCTGCTGCTGCTGGGAAGCGAGATGAAGACCCTGCCGCTGGGCGTCGCGGACTTCTCCTCGGAGCACTCCGCGGACACTGCCGGCGTCTTCGCCTTCACCACCCTGGCCATGATTCCCGCGCTGGTGTTCTTCCTCGCCATGCAGAAGCGCATTGTCAACGGCCTCCAGGGGGCGGTGAAGGGATGACCTCCACAGCACCCGCCAAGGACGCCGCGCCCACTCAGACCGGCGCAGCCGCGCCCTCCCCTCAGCCCGCGTCCGGCGGACAGAATGCGAATCACGTGAGCAACACGACCATCCCCGCCTATCCCACCGGCGTCAGCGCGCGGGTGCAGGAGCTCCTGGGGCGGATGACACTCGAAGAGAAGGTCGCGCAGCTGGCAGGCTACTGGCTCGACCAAGGCGGCGAGGTTGTCGCCCCCATGGCTGACGAGATGAGCACCGCCAAGGACGGACGTTCTCTGGCCGATATCACCAAGGACGGTATCGGGCACTACACGCGCGTCTACGGCACGCGACCCGTTGAGCCGGTGGAGCGGGCGGCCTGGCTGTGGCAGGAGCAACGACGTCTCAAACGTGAGACGCGGCTGGGCATTCCGGCGCTCGTTCATGAGGAATGCCTCACCGGGCTGGCGGCCTGGAAGGCAGCCACGTTCCCCACCCCGTTGGCCTGGGGCGCCTCGTTCGACCCCGAGCTCGTCGCCGAGATGGGCGAGGCCATCGGAGAATCCATGCGCCAGCTGGGCATCCACCAGGGACTCTCGCCCGTAGTGGATGTCATCCGCGACCCGCGCTGGGGACGTGTGGATGAGTGCATCGCCGAGGACCCCTACGTGGTCGGCACCATCGGCACCGCCTACGTGCGGGGACTGCAGGACGCTGGCGTCCACGCTACGCTCAAGCACTTTCTCGGCTACTCGAACTCGCGCGCCGGGCGCAACCACGCTCCCGTGCATGCCGGCCCTCGTGAGGTAGCCGACATCTTCCTGCCGCCCTTTGAGATGGCCATCCGCGACGGCGGCGTGGCCTCGGTCATGAACAGCTACACCGAGATCGACGGGGTGCCCGTCGCGGCGGATGACTCCCTTCTCACCACGCTGCTGCGTGAACAGTTGGGATTCGACGGCGTGGTGGTCGCAGACTACTTTGCCGTGGGCTTCCTGGAGACTATGCACGCTGTGGCTGCGGACCGGGGGGAGGCTGCTGCGCTGGCCCTGAAGGCCGGCATCGACGTCGAGCTTCCCACCGGCGACGCCTACCTCGGGCCGCTGATCGAACGTATCCGCTCGGGAGAGTTCGACGAGGCCTACGTGGACCGTGCGGTGCTCCGGGTGCTCAGGCAGAAGGAGCAGCTCGGCCTGTTGGAGGCCGAGGCGTTCGAGGACGAGCCGCCGGCAGCGGTAGACCTGGACAGCCCGAAGCACCGGGCCATCGCCCACCGCCTGGCGGCCGAGTCCATCATTCTGCTCGCCAATGACGGCGTGCTGCCCCTGGCCGCCGAAGCCCGTCGCATCGCGGTGATCGGGCCCAACGCGGACCGGAGCGACGCGCTGCAGGGATGCTACTCGTTCGCCAATCATGTGCTGGCCCATCACCCCGGCTACGAGACCGGCTTTGAGATTCCCACCGTGGCAGAGGCACTGGCCGAGGCGCTGCCTGACACCGAGATCTCCTATGCCCACGGGTGCGAGGTCGAGGGCGATGACCGTACGGGATTCGACGAAGCTGCTGCGCTGGTCGCTGATGCTGACGTTGCCGTCGTCGTGGTGGGGGACCAGGCGGGCCTCTTCGGACGCGGCACGGTCGGGGAGGGCAATGACGTGGAGTCGCTGGAGCTGCCCGGCGTTCAGCGTGAACTCGTGGAGCATCTGGCGGCCACCGGCACCCCCGTGATCGCGGTGCTGCTGACCGGCCGCCCCTACGACCTGGCCTGGGCACTGGACCCGCAGGAGAATGCGGCCCGCCCCGCGGCTGTGCTGCAGGCGTTCTTCCCCGGTGAAGAGGGCGGTCGGGCCATCGCCTCGGTACTGACCGGGGCGACCAATCCCTCGGGCCGTCTGCCGGTGAGCCTGCCGCGCTCGGCCGGCGCCCAGCCCTATTCCTATCTGCGACCGATCCTCGGGGGTCCCTCAGACGTCACCTCCACCGACTCCACGCCGGTGCGTCCCTTCGGCTTCGGCCTCTCCTACACCTCCTTCACGTATGCGGACTTGGAGGTGGAGGGGACTACGACGACGGACGGTCGCTTCGCGGTGACGGTGACGGTGACCAATACGGGTGAACGTCAGGGAACGGACGTGGTGCAGCTCTACGGGCGTGACCCGGTCGCCTCAGTGACCCGGCCGGTTGCCCAGCTGCTCGGCTATGCGCGAGTAGTCCTGGAGCCCGGGGAGTCCCGCCGCGTCACCTTTGACGTGCCGGTGCAGCGCTTCGCCTTCACCGCACGGGATATGCGCCGGGTGGTGGAGCCGGGCGAGGTTGAGGTGTGGGTTGCCTCCCATGCCGAAGCGGTGCTGGTCCATGCGGCAGACACACAGGACTCGACCGGCGGGGCCATCGTGAATGAGCGGAACAGGGATGCGCGCCAGATCCCTGGTGCGGCGACTCCCCGCGCCACCGTAGTTCTGACCGGCGCCACCCACGCCGTGGGTCCGGGTGATCCGCGGATGGTGACGGCGACGTGGTGAACTGACCTGCTTCGGCAGGGGTGCGGGAGAGCCCTGCCGAAGCGGGGATCAGTCCTGCGGGTCGGGGCGCTTGACGGGGAAGGGGCTGATGCCGCCGCCGTCGAGCACAAGAGTCTGGGCCGTGATGTAGCCGTTGTCGGGATGAGTCAGATAGTCAACGGCGGCCGCGATGTCGGCAGGCTGACCTCCGCGGCCTACGGCGATGCGGGAACCCATGTCACCGCCGGAGGGCTTGCGGCCCTGGCGCTCGCCGAGCTTGGCCCGGCTGGTCATCACCAGTCCGGGGCAGATGGCATTGACCGTCACGCCCCACGGGGCAAGGTCCATAGCCACCGAGCGGGTCAGACCCAGGACCCCAGCCTTGGAGGCGGAGTATGCCGCCGCCTGTCCTGCGGCGGACTTGGCTGCCATGGAGGAGATGTTCACGATGCGTCCGTAGCGGTGCTCACGCATGCCCGGGACCGCTCGCTGGATCATCAGGAAGGTGCCTGTGAGGTTGACCCGCAGCTGCTCATGCCATGCCTCCAGGGGGACGTCGGCGATATCGACGCGGTCGCGTCCCTGGGGTGCCGCGGCGTTGTTCACCAGGATGCTCACCGGCCCCAGCTCCTGCTCCACCTGCGAGTAGACGCGTTCGACGTCGGATGGATCTGCGATATCGCCGATCACCGCGAGCGTCCGGACCCCTGTAGCCTCTGCGATCTCGCGGGCGTGGGACTCTACGCCGCGGTTCTCGGCGCTTGCGGCCTCGCCCTCATTGAGCACTCCCTCTGAGAATCGATCGAGCAGGGCTACCTGGTAGCCGTTGGCGGCGAGGCGCCGCGCGATGGCCACTCCCATGCCGTCTGCTCTGCCGCATCCGGTCACCAACGCGGTCTGCACCCTGGAATTCTCAAGCATTGTTCTCTCCTGAAGCGACGTCGGCCTCTGCGCTCGTCCTGCTGTCCGGACGAGTCCTGCGGTGATGCTATGGCTTCAAGCCCCAGGAAGGGGATGCAGTCCCGCTGCACGGAAGTCGTGATGGGGCCGTGGAGGGGGCGTGCACCTTCTCGCACTACCCTGGTGGCAGGAAGCCAACGAGAGGACAGACACGCCATGCCAGCGGAGTCGGGACCTGAACGCCGTCGTGACCGGAGGATCACCTACTCGGCCTCGGCAGCGGCCTTTGTGCTGGGATTTGTGGTGCTCCTGGTGCTGATGCTGCCCAATCCATGGGCGCTCGCCGCCGGGGGCGTGGTGGGCGGGGCTGCGGCTGCCGGGACCTACGGTGCACTGGCTGGACGACGGCTGCCCTCGACCACGGGGTCCGCGCGGATCACCGGCGGTCCTGCTCGGCTGTCCGAAAAACTGGCTGCTGTGGAGGCTGAGGTGTCACAGCATCACCACCAGCTGCCTCCGGGAACTCCGGATCAGCTCCGCGCCGTGGTGGGTGCCCTGGGGGAGATTGTGGCGCGCTGGCACACGTTGGAGCGACTTCCCGATCAGCAGGACGCTCTTCACGGAACGATCACGCGGCATCTCCCCCGAACGGTGCAGCTGTTCCTCGAACTACCCGACAGCGCGAAGCCCCGCTACGCCGAGGAGTTCCGGGATCAGGTGAATCTGCTTCAGGCCGCTGTGGATCAGGCCCGCGAGCGGGTGGTCAACCGAGACCAACGCGCCCTCGAGGCGAACCGCTGGCTCATTGAAGAGTCGCTCACCGATCCCGATGAGCGACTCTTCAAGCAGTATGGAATTGACTGACGCTTCCCCGCCCGCGGAACGTATTCTTCAGGCG
>NZ_JAVKGT010000030.1:11354-15341 GCF_031432335.1 Nesterenkonia flava
TGAAGGCGAGCGTTAGCTCGCCGAGAGCGAGGCGGGGTTTCCCCGCCCGCGGAACGTATTCTTCAGGCGTGAAGGCGAGCGTTAGCTCGCCGAGAGCGAGGCGGGGTTTCCCCGCCCGCGGAACTCACTCAGTCCAGCAGCTCGTAAGCGGGCAGGGTGAGGAAGTCCTGGTACTGCTCGGAGTCGAGCACGAGCTTCTTGACCACCTCGGCTGCGGGCTCGAAGTACTTACTGAACGCCTCGGCGTCGGTGATCTCACCGCGCAGCCGTTCAACCTCTTCGCCCAGGAGCTTCTCCACCAGCTCGGCCGTGACCGTGGCGCCGGTGTCGGCGGTGACGGTGCCGTTGTGGATCTGCTGCCAGACCTGGGAGCGGGAGATCTCCGCGGTAGCGGCGTCCTCCATCAGGTTGTGGATGGCCACTGCGCCGTTGCCGGAAAGCCAGATGGCGGTGTAGTAGACGGCCACGTAGAGGTTCATGCGCACACCGGCTTCGGTGACGTCGCCCTCGGCTTCGCCAATATTGAGGAGATCCTCGGCGGTGACGCTGACGTCCTCCCGCTTACGGTCCACCTGGTTGGGCTTATCGCCGAGCACCTTGGTGAACTCCTCCGCACAGAGGTCGACCAGATCCGGATGGGCGACCCAGGAGCCGTCGAAGCCGTCGTTGGCTTCACGGGACTTGTCATCCCGGACCTTCTCAATGGCCTTGGCGGTCACCTCGGGCTCGCGGCGGTTGGGAATGAAGGCCGCCATGCCTCCCATGGCAAAGGCCTCCCGCTTGTGGCAGGTCTGCACCAGCAGCTCGGTGTAGGCGCGCATAAAGGGCTGCGTCATGGAGACCTGCGCGCGGTCAGGGAGCACGAAGTCCTTACCGGAGGCGCGGAAGTACTTGATGATGGAGAACAGGTAATCCCAGCGGCCCGCATTGAGGCCTGAGGCGTGATCGCGCAGCTCATAGAGGATCTCGTCCATGTGGAACGCTGCGGGAATGGTCTCGATGAGCACGGTGGCGCGCACGATGCCGTGGGGCAGGCCCAGCTTCTCCTCGGCAAAGGTGAAGATGTCGTTCCACAGCCGCGCTTCGAGGTAGTGCTCGAGCTTGGGCAGGTAGTAGAAGGGGCCCTCGCCCAGCTCGTGCAGCAGCTTGGCGTTGTGGAAGAAATGCAGGCCGAAGTCCACCAGCGCGCCCACCGCGGGGGCCCCGTCAATCTCAATGTGCTTCTCCGGCAGGTGCCAGCCGCGAGGACGGACGACGACGGTGGGGAGCTTGATGTCCTCGCGGAGCTTGTACTCCTTGCCCTCGGGTGAGGTGAAGGCCAGGGTGCGGCGAGCGCCCTCGTAGAGATTCTTCTGCGCATCGATCAGGTTGAACCAGCTGGGGGAGAGCGCATCCTCAAGGCAGGCCAGCCAGACCTTGGCCCCCGAGTTCAGCGCGTTGATGGCCATCTTGGCCGGCGCCGGCGGCCCGGTGATCTCCACGCGGCGGTCCTGAAGGCTGGCGGGCGCCTCGGCCACCGTCCAGTCGCCCTCGCGCACGTGCTGGGTCTCCGCGGGGAACTCCAGCTTGCCTGACTTGGCGGCCTCAGCCTGGGCAGTCACTCGATTCTCGAGCAGCTCGTTGCGGGTGCCTGCGAAGCGCTGGTGAAGCTCCTCCACGAACCCCAGAGCCTCATCGGTGAGGATGGTCTCGGATCCCGGAACCTCGTAGGGCTCTTTGGCGATGATGGTCATGAACGCTGCTCCTTTGCCTGCGTGGGGTAGGTACCTCAGTTCTATGTCATAGAATCCGCAGTATGAAAGAAGATGTCCGCAATGCGGACTCGCGGACCTCGGACGGCCCGCGTGATTCGCAGAAAGTCCAGGTCATTGAGCGTGCTTTCGGACTCCTGGAAACCCTGGTGAGCTTCCGGGGCAGCGCTACGGCTGGAGAGCTGAAGGAGGCAACGGGCCTGGCCGGTCCCACAGTGCATCGCCTTCTGCACACGCTGGTGGGCCTGGGAATGGTGCACCAGCTGCCCGACCGGCGCTACGCCCTGGGTGCCAATCTGGTGCCCTTAGGCGAGGGGGCAACGCGGCAGCTGGGAGGCCTGGCGGTTCCGCAGATGCAGTCCCTGGTCCGGGAGCTGGGCGAGAGCGTGAATATGGCAGCCATGGAGTCGGAGATGGTGGTCTACATCGCCCAGGCGCCCTCCCCGCACTCGATGCGGATGTTTACCGAGGTCGGACGCCGGGTCTACCTCCACTCCACCGGTGTGGGCAAGGCGATGCTGTCCACCATGGAGCCGAAGCGCGTGAGGGAGGTGCTGGCCTCAACAGGCATGCCCGCGATGACGCCGAAGACGCTCACCAAGCCCGAGGCCCTGGTGGAACAGCTGCCGGTGATCGCCGCGCAGGGCTACGCCATTGACGACGAAGAGCAGGAGCTGGGCGTGCGCTGTCTTGCCGTGCCGATTCCCAAAGGGCCCACCCGTATGGGTCTCTCAGTGTCCGGGCCCACGGCCCGCATGGACGATGCGTTCATCCGGCACGCGGTGCCGCTGATGAGCCGGACAGCCGGAGAGATCGGCCGCATGTTCAGTCGCCGATGAGCCCTCTGGCGGTGCCTGACCGAGGCCGAGGTGAGAGCCTACGACTCTGAGCCGGCGTCGTCGTTCTCCTGGCGGGTGGCGCTGAGCTCCATCTGATGCACCACGTCGGTGGGCGGGTTAACCATGAGCACCGCCTCATCCCGGAGGTTGCGCAGCTCCTCCTCGATGAACGTGGGCAGGGCCTCAGCCAGTTCCACGTCACGGCCCTCGCGCTCAGAGAGCTTCCAGCGGTGATCGATGAGCTGGTGCATGATCTCCGCCGGTTCGAGCTTGTCGCGCAGCTCGCGGGGGATCTGGGCGATGATGGGCTGGAAGACGTTCTGCGTCCACATATGCGCGGCTACGGCCTCGTCCCCGTGAGGATCGGTGGCCGCCCGGTAGGCATCGATGGCCCCGAGCAGGCGACGTGCCTGGTTCTCCTGCACGTCGAGGCCGGTGAGGTTCATCAGGCGGCGCTGGTGGTGGCCGGGGTCCACGACCTTGGGGCGCAGCAGCAGCTGTCCCTGGTCGGCCGCGGAGCGGATGTCGTACTCCTCCACGTCGAATCCCAGCTGGTTCAGCCGGCGAATGCGCTCTTCGATCAGCCACTGCTGGTCCGGGTTGAAGGCAGTGTCCCCGGTGAGCTCCTGCCAGAGGCCGCGGTAGGAGTCGATGAACTGGTGGGATGTGGCCACCGGGTCGACGTCCTCATCGACCATGCCGCCCTCCATCAGGTCCATGAGCTCGCCGGCGATGTTGACCTGGGCCACGTCCAGGTCGTATTCGCGCTGGCCGGAGGAGAGCTTGGGGTGGATCTCACCCGTCTCGGCGTCGACGAGGTAGGCGGCGAACTGCCCGGCGTCGCGTCGGAAGAGGGTGTTGGAGAGCGAGACGTCGCCCCAGTAGAAGCCCAGCAGATGAAGCTCCACCATGAGCAGTGCCTGGGCATCGATGAGGCGGACCAGCGTCTCCTTGCGCATCATCTGGTTGAACACTGCGCGGTATGGCAGCGAGAAGCGCAGGTGGCGGGTGACCAGTGCGGGCGAGAGTGGTTCGCCGTCCTCCGTGGTGCGTCCGGTCACCTCGGCGACGGGTTTGACGCAGGGGCCCCTAGCCGGCCCAACTGCCGCAGCATCCGGTACTCGTGGCGGGCAGCCCGTTCCGAAGTCTCCTTGATGGCGATGATCGAGCCGCCCAGATGCGCGAACCGCACGATATGGCGCGAGATGCCGCGGGGCAGGGCTGCAATCACGTCCTCGGGCCAGGACTCCAGGGGAAGATGCCACGGCAGGTCGAGCATCTCCTGGGGGATGGTGCCCGACGCCGTCAGGCTGAGGCCGGGGATGGGGTTTCCGCCTAGCGAGGTCATGCCAGAAGTGTAGTAGTTCTGCTCAGCTTTCCCGCCCGCGGAACTAGCT
>NZ_JAVKGT010000030.1:15441-22199 GCF_031432335.1 Nesterenkonia flava
TCAGGTGTGATGGTCCGCGTTAGCGGACCGAGAGCGTGGCGGGGTTTCCCCGCCCGCGGAACTGGCTTCAGGTGTGATGGTCCGCGTTAGCGGACCGAGAGCGTGGCGGGGTTTCCCCGCCCACGGAACCAGCACCACGCAGCTCGACGAGCCGGTTCAGAACGTTCGCCAGCGCCGCTGGTTCCGGGATCCGGAACGCCGCCTTGGTCTCCCCGTCGCCGACCTTGACGCCGACGTCGCCCTCACGCAGCACGGCGAATCCGTGCTCATCCGTGACGTCGTCGCCGGCGAAGAGCACCGCAGCCGGCCTCAGCAGCTCGCGTAGCTCCTCGATGGCCTCACCCTTGGTGGAGAGTACGACGACGGATTCGAGGATTTGCTTGCCCTCTTTGATGTGCGCCCCGTCCAGCACCGCCAGGGCGGCCCGTGCCTCATTGAGGACTTCCTCGCCGCGGCTGCGGTCCTCGATGCGCCGCACATGAATGGCGGCGCCGGCGGGCTTGTGCTCGACCCAGGCGCCCTCGTGCTGGGCGGCGACACCCTCGAGGGTTTCGATGACCGAACGCCGGGCCATCTCTTCCTTGGGGCTCAGCTGCAGACCAGGCGAGTCCGGGCCGAGGTACTTTTCCGCACCGTGAGAGCCCACCAGAAGGGTTCCCTCCGGGGGAGAGGAGAGCTCCCGCAGGGTCTCCAGGGGCCGGCCTGAGATATACGCCAGGGTGATCCCCTCGAGGGGGGCCAGGGCGTTGATCGCCTCGGCATTGGCCGGGACGGGCCGCGCGCTGCCTGCGTCGGCGACGAGTTCAGCGACGCAGCCGTCAAAGTCCAGGCAGACGAGAACCTGGGGCTCAGCGGCGAACCGCTGCAGGGCATTGTCCAGGTCGGAGGGCAGGGCGGTGTGGGGGGACGTCACGGTAGGCGCTCCTGAGTCGGTGGGGGATCCGGTCACTGAAGAGGGCAGGGGTGGGGGTGCAGGTGATCAGAGGTGGTGCAGGCGGTCCAGGAAGTCCTGGGCCCACCGTTTGACGTTATGCGAGACCACCTGCCGGCGGAGGCTGCGCATGCGCTTCTTCGCATCGTCAGGGTCGATCTGGGCGGCCTTGACCATCGCGGCCTTCAGCTCGTCGATGTCATGGGGATTGATCAGCAGAGCCTGACGGAGCTGGTCCGCGGCGCCGGTGAACTCGGAGAGCACCAGCACTCCGGTGGCGTCCTTGCGTGCGGCCACGTATTCCTTGGCCACGAGGTTCATCCCGTCGCGCAGAGCGGTCACGAGCATGACGTCTGCGGCCAGATAGAGGGCCACCATCTCCTCAATGGGATAGGAATGGTGCAGATAGCGGATCGCGGTGTGGCCCATGGTGTCGAATTCACCGTTGATGCGGCCCACCGTCAGCTCGATCTCATCGCGCAGCCGCTGATAGGACTCCACGCCCTCGCGGGAGGGGCTGGCGATCTGCACCAGACAGGCCTGACCGACTTCAAGGTCGCCGTCGTGAAGGAGCTCCTCGTAGGCCTTCATCCGGTGCCGAATGCCTTTGGTGTAGTCCAGGCGGTCCACACCCAGGAACACGGTCTCCGGATTGCCCAGCTCCTCGCGGATCTCCTTGGAGCGGGCGATGATGTCCTCGCGTCCGGCCAGATCCACGATGGTGTCGGTGTCGATGGAGATGGGGAACGCGCGGGCTTCGGCGACCCGGTGGCTTCCGGGAGCCGGAGCTGAGAGCTGACGGGGAGCTGTGCCGCGGCTCGGATCGGCGCTGAACCCGGGGATCTGGGAGCCGGCGTCGTCCTCCTCCTGTAAAGGCACATAGATCTGGTCGGCCTTGATGTAGTGGCCCAGCCGGTGGCGCACCGCACGCTGGAAGTTGCGGGCGTCGGAGTCCCGCTGGAACCCGATCAGGTCAGCGCCGAGCAGCCCGCGCAGCACCGAGTGCCGCCACGGCAGCTGGGCGAACAGCCCCGGGGGCGGGAACGGGATGTGGTTGAAGAACCCGATCTTCACGTCCGGACGCAGATCTCGTAGCATCTGGGGCACCAGCTGCAGCTGGTAATCCTGCACCCACACGGTGGCACCGCGGGCCGCGACCTGCGCGGCGGCTTCGGCGAAGCGCTGATTGACCCGGCGGTAGGCATCCCACCAGCGGCGATGGAACAACGGTCTGGCGATCACATCGTGGTAGAGCGGCCACAGGGTGCCGTTGGAGAAGCCCTCGTAGTAGAACTCCACTTCCTGCTCGCTCAGGGGCACCGGATGCAGGTGCATTCCCTCGTGATCGAAGGGCTCCAGAGTCTCATCAGGTGCTCCGTGCCAACCGACCCACGCGCCTTCAGACGCTGCCATGATGGGCGCCAGTGCGGTGACGAGTCCGCCGGGGGAGCGCTGCCAGTCTTCGGTGCCATCCTCCTGGGTGATGCGGTTGACGGCCAGGCGGTTGGCCACCACCACAAAGTCATACCCCTGTGTGTACTCGGTCTCTGCGGCATCGGCGGCCATCGAGTGTGCACCCCATTCAATCGTCGTCGTTCACAGCTTATGGCATCGAGGGCACCGCTGATCTGGTTCGACATCGATGTCAGCGGTGGGATCTCTCCACACTGTGCGCAATGATTCTGGAAGTTCGCTGGAAGGTTCCACGGAGTCGCGCTGTGGGGTTGGTCGCATGGTGTCACGAGCGTCCGCGCGGCGGCCGACCTGCGGGTACCCTGATGTAGTTGTCTTGAATTCTTCACCCCTTGAAGGGCGCTCCGCGCGGGCTCATTGGCCCGAGCGCCGCCCCACTACCGCACGGAGAGCAGTATGGCACGAAGTGAAACCGCCCGCGCAAGCGCCAGAGAGCAGGCCCGCCGCATGCAAGCGGAGCAGGAGCGCAAGCATAAGATGCAGTCCCTGATGCTGCGGCTCGGCGTGGTCGTCGTCGCCGTGGCCCTGGTGGCCGGTCTGGCGTTCTTCGTCCTGACCCGTGACCGGGACGGCGGCAGCTTCACTCAGGGGCCGGCTCCCGCGGCGGCCAATGAGCAGGGTGGCTTTGTTCTGACCTCCTCCACGGAGATCGCAGAGGGCGACAATCTCGGGGAGATCGATTCCGAGAACCTGCCCGCTACCCAGGGTGAGGACGGGTTGCCTCCGGGCGTGGGACCCCGTGAGGAGGGTGAACCCCCGCACGTGGTCATCTACACCGATGCTGGCTGCCCCGGCTGTGCGGCCTTCGAATCCGCCTATCACGGGATGCTCAGCCAGTGGCTCGACGCCGGGCAGATCACTCTGGAGTACCGTTCCGTCTCCTTTGTGCGCCCGCCCTATTCCGCCCGCTCGGCCAACGCCTTCGCCTGCATGGCGGAGCACGGTCCCGAGCACTACATGTCTTACCTGGGTGCTGTGACCGCCGAGCGCCTGAACACCACTGAGCTGTCCAATGATGAGCTGGCCGCTCGCGCGCAGAACTACGGTGTGGACATCTCAGACTGCCTCTCCGACGGCGAGTACCGTGCTTTCGCGAGCTACGTCAATGCCTTGGCTGGTGAGCACGGTGTGGGTGGTACTCCGACCATCTTCGTCAACGATGAGCAGGTCCCGGGCAATGAGTTCATCGAGCAGGCTGCACCGATGATCGAGGCGGCCATCGCCGAGTACGAGTCCGAAGCCGGCGGTGCTGAGGAAGGCGCCGAGGGCGAGGCCGAGGGTGCCGATGCAGAGGGCGAAGACGCCGACGCCGAGACTCCTGAGGGAGACGACGCCGAAGAGGAGCCCGCAGCAGAGGACTCGGAGTAGTCCCGATCAGAATTCCGTCCGTCCAGTCGCTGCGGTGACTGGACGGACGCAGGCCTGATACGATGTCAGGTCGGGACGGCGCGAGTCGTCCCTCGCCTCCTTAGCTCAGCTGGTAGAGCAACTGTCTTGTAAACAGTAGGTCCTCGGTTCGAACCCGGGAGGGGGCTCTGGAGCGTTCTGCTCCATTCGAATATCAGGAGATCTCCTTCCGTGGACACCACCTCAACTGCCGCTGGCCCTGCCCTGCCCGAGAGGTCTCCGCTGACCGATCAGAAGATGCCCGCCGCCGATAAGCTCACCATCGGCGCTCTGCTGGTCGCGACCTTCGTGATGATCCTCAACGAGACCATTATGAATGTGGCGCTGACCGAGCTCATGGAAGTCTTCGAGATCAGCGAGCCCACTGTGCAGTGGCTGACCACCGCATTCATGCTGACCCTGGCCGTGATCATTCCTACCACCGGCTACCTCATGCAGCGATTCAGCCTGCGCGCAGTCTTTACCCTGGCGCTGTCGCTGTTCATCGCCGGCACCGCTCTGGCCGCGCTGGCCCCGATCTTCAGCGTGCTGCTGGCAGGCCGTGTGGTGCAGGCCGCCGGCACCGCCATCATGCTGCCGCTGCTGATGACCACGGTGCTGACCCTGGTGCCGGCTCGGCGCCGCGGCGTGGTGATGGGCAACATCTCCATCGTGATCTCGGTGGCCCCAGCAGTGGGTCCCACGCTTTCGGGCTTCCTGCTGCACGTGGCGGACTGGCGCTGGCTCTTCTTTGTGATCCTGCCCATCGCCGTGGCTGCACTGGTGCTGGGCCGCCCCCGCCTGAACACCGATCCCGGCACTGCGGGCAAGGGGCTGTCCATCCCGTCCCTGCTGCTGGCTGCGCCCGGCTTCGGCGGCGTGGTCTACGGCATCAGCCAGCTCGGCGGCGGCCACGGCACGGCCGACGTGCACGCTGAGGACGCTGGAGGGGTTGACCCTGTCGCCGTCGTCGTGCTCATTGTGGGCGTCCTCTGCCTTGCTGCCTTCGCCTGGCTCCAAGTGCGACTGCAGCGCACCGACTCCGCACTGCTGAACCTGGGCGCCTTCAAGTACCCGATGTACACCCGCGCGCTGATCATGATGCTGCTCATGATGGTCACGCTCTTCGGCGCCCTCATCATGCTGCCGATGTTCCTGCTGCGCGTCATCGGGCTGGAAGAGCTGCAGGTGGGTCTACTCATGCTTCCCGGCGGCCTGCTGATGGCCCTGCTGGCCCCCTTTGTGGGCCGGCTCTACGACCGTGTGGGCCCCAAGCCACTGGTCATCCCCGGCTCTCTGATTCTCATGGCGGCCATGGGGTCCTTCGGGATGATGAGCGAGGATACCGAGCCGTGGATGATCCTTGTGTTGCACCTGGTCCTTTCCTCTGGTCTGGCACTGCTGTTCACCCCCGCATTCACGACCGCGCTGAACCCGCTTCCCCAAGAGCTGTACTCCCACGGTTCAGCTGTCCTGAACACGTTGCAGCAGCTGGCCGGAGCTATCGGAACCGCCGCCCTTGTCGCCGTCATGGGGCTGGGCGCTGCCTCCGCTGCGGCCAATGGGCTGAGCGCCGGGGAAGCGGCCGTTGAAGGGTTCCGCGCAGCATTCCGCATGGCGGCCGGCCTCAGCGTGGGCGTGCTGCTGCTGGGCATGACGCTCCGGGCGACCAAAGCGGAGGACGCGCCCTCCGGATCCACCTCCTAGGGTCCGCCGCGTCAGGGCGGCACATCCGAGCACGCACAGCGGGCCGGAGGACGATGCACTGATCATCGTCTTCCGGCCCGCCTGCGTATGCAGTTCTGTTCGAGCACCCGTCACCGTCTGGCAAACCATGACAAAGGAAAGAGCTCCTCTTGGGGAAGCGGGGCCCGCCCGCACCAGGCGGGCCCCTGTCGCACCCAAGTGAGTCCCACCTTAGACGGCGCAACTCTGATTACGCAATACCTATCTTGCGAAAAGTGGGAGAATTGGAGGTAAGCCAAGCGAAAGGTGCGGTGGAAAGGAATATGTGGGCGCCGTCGTCGTTGTGGGAGGTGTCTGCATGTCCACGCCGAAGGAGGACGAAATGCCCCAGAAGCCCACAGTCGTGATCGTCGGAGGCCACGGAAAGATTGCTCTGCTGACTGCGCCGAAGCTCGTTGCGGCCGGATATGCCGTGGAGGCGCTGATCCGCAATCCGGAGCACGAAGCTGATGTTGAGGCCGCTGGGGCGCAGCCACGCATCCTCGATGTGGAGGGCGCCGAGACCTCTGAGCTGGCCGCAGCGTTCGCTGGTGCCGAAGCTGTGGTCTTCTCCGCAGGGGCGGGAGGAGGCAATCCCGCGCGCACAAAGGCGGTGGACCACGAGGCCGCCGTGCGGACTATGGATGCTGCGGCTCAGGCCGGAGTCAGCCGGTACGTCATGGTTTCCTATGCACGCAGCGAGGTCGACATCCACACCCTGGATCCGCAGAGCTCCTTCTACCCCTACGCCACGGCGAAGCATCATGCCGACAACTATCTGCGCGGCACTGAGCTGGACTACACGATCCTTGGCCCCGGTGCGCTGACCACGGAGCCGGCCAGCGGCAAGATTATGGTCCTTGATGCAGAGGCTGCCGCTGCCACGCTGTCTCAGGGCGGGCCGGAGGCTTCCCACACCTCGCGCGAGAACGTTGCGGAGGTCATCGTGCATGTGCTGCGCGCTGGGGCGGCCGTGCGCCAGACGGTCAACTTCTTCGACGGCACCACTCCAATTGCCGAGGCCATCGCCTAAAGCTGGGGCGTGGGCTGTCTGCCGCTGCACGCGCCGGGAGAAAGCCTGTGCGCCGCAAGTAGTGTGCCGAAACTGCGGTAAGCCGTCCCCGTTTCCGGCATTTGCTGCAGTTTTGGCACACTTTCCTGTCGGCGCGGGAGGGGATCGTGTGGAACGGCGGGGTCTCCCCGCCCGCGGAACCAGCTTCAGGCGTGATGGTCCGCGTCAGCG
>NZ_JAVKGT010000030.1:22299-37094 GCF_031432335.1 Nesterenkonia flava
TGTGGGGGCCACCTCGTGGAGAGCGTGGCGGGGTCTCCCCGCCCGCGGAACCAGCTTCAGGCGTGATGGTCCGCGTCAGCGGACCGGGAGCCACGAGGTCAGGGACCCGTGCGCCCGGTAGGCCGGGTGTGGGGGCCACCTCGTGGAGAGCGTGGCGGGGTCTCCCCGCCCGCGGAACCAGCACCGAGTTGGGGATAGCGTCTCGGGGGTGCTAATCTTTTACGGCACTGATAGGCGCGCTGCGCACGGTGCTGTAGGGATCTGTAGCTCAGTTGGTTAGAGCGTTCGCTTCACACGCGAGAGGTCGTTGGTTCGAGTCCAATCAGATCCACAGATGAGTTCCTCATCGCTCTTCGCCTGACTCGCAGGCATGTTTTTCACCTCGAATTCACCACAGGCCCGTCACAAACGGGTCTCTTTGTGGTGGACTTCTGCTTGAGAGGAGGGGCAGTGACGGAGAAGGATTCACACGATTCCGCCCATCGGAGCAGCCGAGCCGACCAGGACGCTCACCGCAGCGAGTCCATCCATGGCTCGGGAAGCTCTCACGCCACTGGGGTCTCGCACGACACTGTCCCGATCGACCCGGTCATCTCCGAACCGTCCACTGACACTACTTTGATCCCCGTGGTCCGGCCCTCTGAGGCCGAGGAGGACGAAGGGTTCGTCAAGTCCCTCACCGGTTCCATCGCCTCCTCCTGGCGTTCCGCCGCCGAAGAGGCAACTCTGGAATGGGAAGAGTATGACGCCGAGGCCGTAGCCCGTGCTGCTGAGGAGGCCGAAGCCGCCGAGGCGGAGTCCGTGCGCCACGAGTTCCCGGATGACTTTGACCTGGCTGCCAGCGCCGAGCCTGCCACGTCGTCGGCTCCGGCTGTCTCAGGACCGTCCACCGGCGGCATCAACCAGCCGCCGACAGTGCCCTCCTCGCCGGTGCCGCCGTCAACCGCGCTCGACAGCGTGCCGCTGCGCCGCCGTTCGGTGCTCCGCCCCAGCTGGCTCAAGCCCAAGCTGGGCAACCAGTTCCGCAAGGGCCAGATCCTTGACCGTGCCGTCTTCGAACGTCGGGTCAGCCCGCAGCACGTCTTTCGACGAATCATGCAGACCGAGCGCCCCGTCACCACTCAGATATCATTGGTGGACCGACTGGTAGGTACGCCCTATGAGAACCCGCACCAGGCCGAACATCCGGTGGACGCGGACGAGCTGGAGACCATTGCCTTCGTCCTGGACCTGGGCGAGGCGCTCTTTCGCTACGGTGCCGGCGCGCTGGAGGTGGAGTCCTCGATCATCGCTGTGACCGCTGCGTTCGGCATGAAGAACACCGATGCGGACATCACAAACCAGTCGATCATTCTGAACTGGGCACCCGAGGGCAAGATTCCCTATACCCGCGTGCGCGTGGTCCGTTCCTGGTCCTCGAACTTTAAGGCGCTCGCCGCCGTGCACGAACTGGTCACCGACATCATTGCCGGGCGCCTGACCCGTTCCGAGGCGGAGCAGCGCCTGGAGGAGATCACGCGCGAGCCCAAACCCTACCCCCGGTGGCTGGTCACGCTCGCCGGTGCGGTGTTCGCCAGCTTCTTCGCCTCATTCCTGGGCGCCCCTCTGCTGGATGCCGCCCTGGGCTTCGCGGCAACGATCATGGTGCTGTGGACCACGCGTCAGCTGACGGCCTGGCGGGTGCCGGAGTTCTACACCCTGGCCGCGGGAGGCTTTGTGGCCAGTGGCTTTGCGATGGCGGCCTTCATGCTCGACGCCGAGATCACCCCGTCCATGGTGGTGGCCGGCGGGCTCATGATTCTGCTGCCGAGTGCCCGTATCGTCTCGGCGATTCAGGATGCGATCAACGGCTTTCCCATCACCTCGGCCGGACGTCTCGTCTCGGCGATGATCGCCTTCGCTGGTATGACCTCGGGCATTATGGCCGCCGTCGTGATCGCGGACTTGCTGGGCGCTCCGCCCATCGAGATCGCCGAAGGGCTCACCCGCATCTATCACCCCACGATCATGGTGGGATTGGTCTTCTTCGCCGCGCTCGCCGCCGCCATTGTGGAGCAGTCGCGCTGGCGCATGGTCCTGCCCACCGCCATCGTGTCGGCACTCGGCTTCATCGCGTTCTACGCGGGGGAGATGATCGGGCTCGGTGACCGCGTGACCCCGCTCATCGGCGCGACGGTGGTCGGTGCCCTCGGCCGCGTGGTGGCGCTGCGTATGGGCGCCCCACAGCTGGTGGTCGCGGTGCCGGCCATGATGTTCATGCTGCCTGGACTCATGGTCTTCCGCGGTATGTACCAGATTGCGATCGAGAATTCCTCGACGTTCATGATGGCCGGTCTCTTCCAGCTCTTCAACGCGCTGATCATCATTCTGGCCATCGCCGCAGGCATTGTGCTCGGCGACGTCATGATGCGGCCCTTCACCTCCTCACTACAGTCCAACGAGCGGGCCCGCGGCCGCCGCCGCTAGGGTCCCGACGACGCCCCCGTGTGCTAGCGCGGTGGTGACGTTTCCGCTCGGGGGCTGCTAGGAGATTCGCCAGTCGATGGGTGCGGAGCCCAGTTCCTTCAGCGCCGCATTGGTCCGGGAGAACGGTCGGGACCCGAAGAACCCGCGGCTGGCGGACAGAGGTGAAGGATGCGGGGAGACGATGACGCGGGTGTGCGCCCCGGACTCGAGAAGTGGCTGCAGCTGGCGCGCCTGGGCTCCCCACAGGATGGAGACGAGAGGCTGACCCCGCTCCACCAGTGCGCAGACCGCCGCTTCGGTGATCTGCTCCCAGCCCAGGCCACGGTGCGACGCCGGAGCCCCAGCGGTCACCGTCAGGACCCGGTTGAGCATCAGCACGCCTTGGTCCGCCCACGCGGTGAGGTCCCCGTGGGCGGCTGGCTCGATCCCCAGGTCACTGTGCAGCTCCTTATAGATGTTCTGCAGGCTCCGCGGCAGAGGACGCACATCGGCAGCGACGGCAAAGGACATGCCGATCGGGTGGCCGGGGGTCGGATAAGGGTCCTGTCCGATGACCAGAACCCGAACGTCCTGAAACGGCTGGCGGAACGCGCGCAGGATGTTCTCGGGTGCGGGCAGGATCTGTTCACCGGCCTGCCGCCGGGCCGTGAGGGCTTCGGCGACGGACGCGAACTGCTGAGTCTGGGAGGCCAGGGCGGTCTCCCAGCCGGCTTCCAAGGGTGCAATGAGATTCTCTGAGACACTCACCCGTTCCACTGTAGCGGTGGGGCGGATATGCGCGGCTCAGCGCCGCCTGCGCCGTAGGATGGGTGCGAATGCAAGCACCACGTGAGGACGACACCCCATGAGCCAGTTCCCCCATGATGAGTTCGACGACGTCCCCCCGTACAAGCAGGGGGAGGCTGGAAAGCACCGCGCGCCCGGCGCCGCTGCCGCCAACGGTGTCTCGGGTGGGGGTCTGAAGTGGATCGGCCTGCTGGCCGCCTTCTGCCTGTTCGTCGGTGCCTTCGCCTACTTCATCCTTCCGCTGTTCACCGGCGATGACGAACCTGAGGCCGCGGACGAGACCCAGGAGACCGAGCAGGAGCAGCCCGCCGAAGGCGAGGAGGGTGCCGAGGGCGAAGAAGGTGCCGAAGGGGAAGAAGGCACTGAAGGGGAGGCCGACGCCGCGGGCGAGGCTGATATGGACTTCCCCATCTACGTCTACAACTATGACGGCACCCCGGGGGTGGCTGGCTCCGTGCGTTCCCAGCTGGAGAATGCTGGTTTCAACGTCACGGGCCAGGACAACTGGAGCTCGGGCTGGAACACCTGCGGCGAGACCGCACCCGTGGTGGTCCACCCGCCGGCAGAAGAGGCCACCGCGGCCCAGATCGCTGCTGAGCTCGGTGCCGCAACCTGTGCCAGCGACGGCTGGACTGAGGCCGGCATCATTGCCGTAGCGGTGGGGGCCGAGAGCGCGCAGTAGCCCCCGTTATCCCCAGGTTTTTCGCCCCCGGCGCAATGCGACCGGGGGCGAACTGCATCCACGGTCATGGCGCGCCTTTATCCCTTCCGTTAGCTCTCTAGCGTCTTGCACTCCATTCGGGCGCGGCCCACGCCGAGCTGGGCGCGCCGCGGGTCCCTTCGCCCTCACTTTCCCGCCGAGTGCAAGCCTTCTTAGTGTCTTGCACTCGGCGGGGGAGAGTGCTAAAAATTGGACTAGCACTCTCGTGTCGAGACTGCTAAGCAGCAGAACCTGACAGGTGAGGCCGTATGACGTCTCCGGTGACGCGGAGACTGGCCGTCCGTCGCGGGCATCTGACAAGGTTCGACCGGAGAACGTCACTGTTCGTCAGATATCTAGGTCCAGGAAGGACACGTGCCATATGGCTAAGACCATTGCATTCGACGAAGAGGCCCGCCGCGGCCTCGAGCGGGGTCTGAACACCCTCGCCGACGCCGTCAAGGTCACCTTGGGCCCCCGCGGCCGCAACGTTGTGCTCGAGAAGTCCTGGGGTGCCCCCACCATCACCAACGACGGTGTCTCCATCGCTAAGGAGATCGAGCTCGAGGATCCCTACGAGAAGATCGGCGCCGAGCTCGTCAAGGAAGTCGCCAAGAAGACCGACGACGTCGCTGGCGACGGCACCACCACCGCTACCGTTCTTGCCCAGGCCCTCGTCAAGGAAGGCCTGCGCAACGTGGCCGCTGGCGCTGATCCGGTGGGCCTGAAGCGCGGCATCGACAAGGCCGTGGAGGCCGTCACCGCCGAGCTGTTCCAGTCCGCCAAGGAGATCGAGACCACCGAGCAGATCGCTGCCACCGCCTCCATCTCCGCTGCCGACAAGCAGATCGGTGAGCTGATCGCCCAGGCCCTGGACAAGGTGGGCAAGGAAGGCGTCATCACCGTCGAGGAGTCCAACACCTTCGGGCTCGAGCTGGAGCTCACTGAGGGCATGCGCTTCGACAAGGGCTACCTCTCCGGCTACTTCGTCACCGACGCGGAGCGCCAGGAAGCAGTTCTGGAGGACCCCTACATCCTCATCGCCAACTCCAAGATCTCCTCCGTGAAGGATGTCATCGGCATCCTGGAGCAGGTCATGCAGTCCGGCAAGCCCCTGCTGGTCATCGCCGAGGACGTTGAGGGCGAGGCTCTGGCAGCTCTGGTCGTCAACAAGCTCAAGGGCACCTTCAAGTCCGTGGCCGTGAAGGCCCCCGGCTTCGGTGACCGCCGCAAAGCCATGCTGGCCGACATCGCCATCCTCACCGGCGGTCAGGTCATCGCCGAAGAGGTCGGTCTGAAGCTGGAGAACGCCACCCTCGACCTGCTGGGCACCGCCCGCAAGGTGGTCGTCACCAAGGACGAGACCACCATCGTGGAGGGCGCAGGCGACGCCGACGAGATCGCCGGTCGCGTCAACCAGATCAAGGCTGAGATCGAGCACACCGACTCGGATTACGACCGCGAGAAGCTGCAGGAGCGGCTGG
Source organism: Nesterenkonia flava (assembly GCF_031432335.1). Taxonomy (NCBI): domain Bacteria; kingdom Bacillati; phylum Actinomycetota; class Actinomycetes; order Micrococcales; family Micrococcaceae; genus Nesterenkonia; species Nesterenkonia flava. Next base: position 27,736 of record NZ_JAVKGT010000030.1, read on the forward strand.
CCAAGCTGGCCGGCGGCGTGGCCGTCATCAAGGCCGGTGCTGCCACCGAGGTGGAGCTCAAGGAGCGCAAGCACCGCATTGAGGACGCTGTGCGCAACGCTAAGGCCGCTGTGGACGAGGGCATCGTCGCCGGCGGCGGCGTGGCCCTGATCCAGGCCGGCAAGCGCGCCTTCGAGTCCCTCTCCCTGGAGGGCGATGAGGCCACCGGTGCCAACATCGTCAAGGTCGCCATCGAGGCTCCGCTGAAGCAGATCGCCATCAACGCAGGCCTGGAGGCCGGCGTCGTGGCGGAGAAGGTCAAGGGCCTGCCCGACGGCACCGGCCTGAACGCTGCCACCGGCGAGTACGAGGACCTGCTGGAGGCCGGCGTCAACGACCCGGTCAAGGTGACCCGCTCTGCTCTGCAGAACGCTGCCTCCATCGCCTCCCTGTTCCTGACCACCGAGGCAGTTGTGGCCGACAAGCCGGAGAAGACCCCGGCCGGCGCAGGTGCCGAGGGCATGGACGGAATGGGTGGCATGGGCGGCATGATGTAATCGCCCCTTTCCCGCACAAAAGGCCCCGCAGAGCCCGACGGCACTGCGGGGCCTTTTGGTGTCCCTCAGCGGCCGAACATGCGAGTGTTGGCCAGCTCGGTGTCCTCATACTGGGTCGAGGCCACCGTCATGGCCTGCCGAACGTTGGCCAGGGACTGCTCAACTTGAGCCTGCGTGGCCCGCCACTGGGTCAGGACGTCTTGAAAGGCCAGAGCTGCTGAGCCCTTCCACGTTCCCTGCAGCTGGCGCAGCTGGGACTCCATCAGGTTCACATCTGATTGGAGGCGACCCAGGGTGGCCTCGACGCTCTGACTCTTGGCGAGCAGGTCTGCGGTATCGATCTGGAAGATTGCCATCGTGCTGTGTCCCATCCTCGGTCACCGCTTGCGAAGCGGGGAGGCGCGGACGCGCCTGCCGACTCTGACGCTAGGGCCCCTACGGCGGGGCAGCCGGGTGCCTCAGGGGATACGAGGATACTGCGGGACGTCGTCGTGCCTCATCCCGCCCTGGGGAAAAGAACAAGGGGACTCAGCGGTCTGGATGCTCCGTGCTTCCGGTGCTTAGTTTTCCCGGTGCTCAGTGCTCTCGGTGCTCCAGGGCAGCGGCGCGAAGCTGTTCCAGCTCCTCGTCGTCCAGGTCAGCCTCATGGTCACCGTCGAACTCGAGATCCTCTGCCTTGGGCAGCCGTAGGGTCATGGTGGCTCCGCCGCCCTCGGTCTCGCTGTGACGGACGCTGCCGCCGTGCTGGGCAGCGATGGTCGCGCAGATGGCCAGGCCCAGGCCGGTGCCCCCGGTCTCGCGCTGGCGGGACTTGTCGGCCCGGTAGAAACGCTCGAAGATCTTTGCGGCATCCTCTGCGGGGATGCCTTCGCCGTGGTCCCGGACTTCCAGCACTGATTCGGGCTTTCCGTCGATGAGGCTGTCGGTGCCCACTGCCAGCTCAATCGGGGAGCCCTCGGGGGTGTAGCGCAGCGCGTTGGTCACCAGGTTGGTCACGATCTGGCGGATGCGTCCCTCATCTCCGAGGACCGGGGCAGACTTGGGCCCCTCGGTGCACAGGCCCACGACCTTGACCTCGCGCTCGGGGGCGTTGACCGTCATGTCCATGACAGCTTCGTGGGCGATGATGTTCAGGTCCAGGGGCTTCATCTGCAGGGGGCGCTGCTCGTCCAGGCGGGCGAGGGTGAGCATGTCCTCAACGAGCTGGCCCAGGCGCGTCGCCTCGGACTCGATGCGGCCCATAGCGGCGCTTACGGCTTCAGGATTGTCGCTGAGGCCTCCCTGGCGGTACAGCTCGGAGAAGCCTCTGATGGTCACCAGAGGCGTGCGCAACTCGTGGGAGGCGTCCTGAATAAAGCGGCGCATCTTCTGCTCGGAGGCCGTTTTGGCGTCAAAAGCCTCCTCGATATGCTCCAGCATGACGTTGAGGGAGCTCGAGAGTCGCCCGATCTCCGTCTCCGGCGGGGCAGAGGTCTCCACACGCTGGGAAAAGTCGCCTGCGGCGATCTGGCCCGCGGTTTTCTCCACCCGCAGCAGCGGACGGAATGCGCGGGTGACCAGGGCGTAAGCGATGGTGGAGGCACCTAAGACGGCCAACAGGCCGATAGTGGAGACGAGGAACGTGGCGCGCTCCACGGAGGTCTCTACCTGGTCCCGGGGCAGGGCAATGACGAGGGTGCCCTCTTGGGCCTGCAGCGGGTGAACCTGCACGCGCCAGCCTCGCGAGTTCTCTACGGTGCCGGGGACGTTGAAGGACTCGCCCCACAGCTCGAGGGTCTCCTCGTAGGTGGGCTGGGGAATCTGCGGCAGGTCCAGCCCCTCGAACGGGAAGTGCGTGGCGCGACCGACTGTTTCACCGTTCTCGTCCAGCAGGACGCCGTAGAAGCGCAGGATGGAACGCTGATCTTCCAGGGCGTTGGAGCTGCCCTGCTGCATGAGGTACATCGAGACGTTGTTGGCGTTGGCGGCGAGGTCCTCATCCAGGTTCCGGTCCAGCTCCTGGCGGAACAGCGAGGCGGAGACGAAGGTGGTCACCGCCAGGGTCAGGATGAGCAGACCTGAGGTGATGAAGACCAGCTGCGTGCGCAGCGAGGCCCGGCGCCAGGTGCGTGAGACGGAACCGAGCGCTGGAAGAGCCATGCGCACAGTCTAGTCTGCGGTGCGTTGCGCTTAGAGGCCCTGGCTGCGCTGGCGGCGCTCCCAGGTCTGCAGCACGTAGCCCACGCCTCGCTTGGTCTGGATCATGGGCGCGCCCTCTGCTCCAGAGTCAATCTTGCGCCGCAGGTACGAGATATAGGACTCGACGATGGAGGCATCACCGTTGAAGTTGTACTCCCAGACGTGGTCAAGAATCTGCTGCTTGGAGAGCACCCGGTTGGGGTTCATCATCAGGTAGCGCAGCAGCTTGAACTCGGTGGGGGAGAGCTCCACGATCTCGCCGTCGCGCCGAACCTCGTGGGCGTCGTCGTCGAGTTCGAGGTTGTCGATGGTGATGACCGCGTCCTCGTCCTCGTACGGGGCCGTGCGGCGCAGCACTGCTTTGATGCGCGCCACGACCTCGTCCAGGGAGAAGGGTTTGGTGACGTAGTCGTCGCCGCCCACGGTCAGGCCGGTGATCTTGTCCTCGGTGTCATCTCGAGCGGTGAGGAACAGCACGGGGAAGTGCTTCCCTGCGGCCCGCAGGCGTCGGGTGACGGTGAAGCCGTCCATGTCGGGCAGCATCACGTCCATCACGGCAAGGTCCGGGGCGAATTCCTCGGCAGTGTCAAGAGCCTCGCGCCCATTGGCCGCGGCGGCCACCTCGAAACCTGCAAAGCGCAGAGAAGTGGCTAGCAGCTCACGGATGTTGGGCTCGTCGTCGACAACGAGCAGTTTGGCTTCCGGTGTCTTGTCAGTCACGGCGCCAAGTTTCCTCCCGCTATCTGGGAATCAGCTGGGAGCACGCTGGCCGTCGGGTGAGCATGCGGCGTGCTGTCCCGCAGGCGAGCGGCTCAGGCGGGGCTCAGGCGGCGGCGTCGCCCCAAAGAGAAGATGACATAGAGGCACATCAGTGTGAAGCCCACAGGGAAGCCCCACAGCGCAGTGCCGAAGAGCTGCGGGTGCTGTGAGGAGCCGGCAAAGTAGAAGCCCAGAATGACCAGCAGTGCGACAAAGGACGCGGCGGTCACGACCACACCCAGGATCAGGCACAGGCGTGCCGGCAGCGGCTGACGAGAGGCGGTGGTCGCAGGCATGGACAGAATTCTATCTCTGACGCGTGACGGCGGTACCCTAGAAGGCAGACAACACCCATAATCGCACCGTGTACGAGGTTCCTCGCGGCGCAGTCCAGTCCCACACCGGGGCGCTGCGCGGGGGAACCTCATGAATTCGGTGCCCGAGCAGACCAGAGGTAAGAAGACGTGCCAACCGGAAAAGTGAAGTGGTTCGACGCCGACAAGGGCTTCGGATTCCTTACCGGCGATGACGGCCAGGAAGTGTATCTGCACTCCTCCGCCCTGCCGTCCGGGGTCTCCAGCGTCAAAGCGGGAACCCGCATGGAGTACGGCATCGCCGACGGGCGCCGGGGCAAGCAGGCACTCAGCGTCCGCCTGCTCAGCGAGGCCCCCTCCGTGGTGCGAGCGACCCGCAAGCCGGCCGAGGAGATGGGCGAACTCGTTCAGGACCTGGTGAACCTGCTGGACAACACCACCGGTCAGCTGCGCAAGGGGCACTACCCCAAGCCTGAACAGTCCAAGAAGATTGCTGCGCTGCTGCGCCGTGTCGCCGACGACTTCGACGCCTGAGAACCATGCCCACATACAAGAAGGACACCGTGCTGGCCGAGGCCCAGGAGCTGGCCCGCACCGCCCTGGCTGAGATCGCTCCGCAGGATCAGATCGGGGAGCACCTGAGCATCAGCGCCGACGGCGACCGCCTGCTCACCCACCGCTTCGCCGCCTCCAAGCCCGGCTATCACGGCTGGGAATGGTTCGTAACTCTGGCCCGGGCTCCTCGCAGCAAGAAGCCCACCGTGTGCGAGCTGGGCCTGCTCCCAGGAGCCGGAGCGCTTCTGGCGCCCGAATGGGTGCCGTGGTCCGAGCGGGTCAGCGAGGAAGAGAAGAAGGTTCAGGAGCAGCAGAGCGACAAAGAGGCGGCCGAGGCCTAAGCCTCGACCGCCTCCACGCTCACCGCCGGCAGCTCCCGTTGCGGGTTCAGGCCTGCGACTCGAGGACGAAGTCGATGGCGCCCAGGAGGCGACTGATGTCTTCCGGCTCGATGGCGACAAAGGTCGCGATGCGCAGCTGGTTGCGTCCCAGCTTTCGATAGGGCTCGACGTCTACGATGCCGTTGGCGCGCAGGGTCTTCGCCACGGCGGAGGCATCCACCGAATCGTCGAAGTCCACGGTCACGATGACGTTGGAGCGGTCCTCTGCGGACTGCACGAACGGGGTGGCCTGCGCGTGCTGCTCAGCCCAGCGGTAGACCCGTCCAGCGGAGTCCGCCGTGCGGGCCGCGGCGAATTCCATGCCGCCGGAGGCGTTGAGCCACGCGATCTGCTCATTGAGAGTCACCAGAGTGCCCAGGGCGGGCGTGTTGTAGGTCTGGTTCTTGCGAGAGTTCTCGATGGCGGTGGTCAGCTTCAGGAAGTCCGGGATCCACCGATCGGTGGCAAGGCGCTCAGCGCGCTCAACCGCGGCAGGCGAGAGGACAGCGATCCAGAGCCCGCCGTCGGAGGCGAAGTTCTTCTGGGGCGCAAAGTAATAGGCATCGGTGGCGGCGATGTCCACGGCCAACCCGCCGGCGCCGGAGGTGGCGTCAATGAGGACTAGGGCGTCGTCGTCGGCCCCGTCGACGCGGTGCACGAGGGCGGCCACACCCGTGGAGGTCTCGTTCTGAGGCCAGGCGTAGACGTCCACGCCGGCCTCGGCGCGTGGTACCGGTCGAGTGCCGGGCTCCGAGGTCAGGATGGAGGAGGCCTTCAGGAACGGCGCGTTGTCAGTGGCCTTGGCGAATTTGGAGCCGAACTCCCCGAAGGACAGGTGCTGAGCCTTGGCCTGCACCAGAGAGAAGCTGGCCACGTCCCAGAAAGCGGTCGCACCGCCGACCCCCAGCACCACCTCATAGCCCTCGGGCAGGGAGAAGAGCTCCCCGAGGCCTTCACGGATGCTGCCCACCAGGTTCTTCACGGGTGCTTGGCGGTGTGAGGTGCCCAGCAGCTTCGGTCCGGCCTCGGCCAGGGCCTGTACCTGCTGCGGCCGCACCTTGGACGGGCCGGCGCCGAACCGGCCGTCAGAGGGAAGCAGCTCGTCCGGAATGGTTAGGTGCTCAGCGGCCACAGGCGTCTCCTCAGTGAGATGATGTAATAACGAATGCCGCCCTCATACTAGTTTGATTCGGAGAGCACACGTTGACCGATCTGATCGACACTACGGAGATGTATCTGCGTACCATCCTCGACCTCGAGGAGGAAGGCATCGTCCCGTTGCGTGCTCGAATCGCCGAACGGCTGGAGCATTCCGGTCCCACGGTGTCGCAGACGGTGGCGCGCATGGAGCGTGATGGGCTGCTGCTGCTCAACGAGGCCCGCCAGCTGGAGCTTACGGAGAAGGGGCGCGATCTTGCGGTACAGGTGATGCGCAAGCACCGCCTGGCGGAGCGGCTGCTCTCGGACGTCATCGGTCTTGAGTGGCCCTATATCCACGAGGAGGCGTGCCGCTGGGAGCACGTCATGAGCGAGCGGGTGGAGCGCCGCCTGGTGGAGATTCTTGATGACCCGGTCGAGTCTCCCTACGGCAATCCCATTCCGGGGCTCGAGAAGCTGGGCTTTGCTGCGGGGGCTCATCCCTCGCAGCTCTCCCGGACCACCCTGCGGCAGGCGGCGGAGAACCACGACGCCGGCACCGGAGCCTCCACGTGGAAGATTCAGCGCCTTGCCGAGTCCATTCAGGTGGAGCCCGAGGTTCTCGAGCAACTGCTGGAAGTGGGGCTGCGCCCCGGCAGCCGGGTGGAGCTGGCCGGCTCCACGGACGCCTACGTCACCTGCCGCGTCACCGGTGAGGGTATGGAGGCTCTCGAGGTGGAGCTCCCCCTGGAGGTCGCCCAGCACATCTTCGTCCACGAGGCCGTCTAGCTCCTCGTGACGCTCGGGGTCCGACCACATCACGGTGTCGTGACCCGTAAGGGCCGTGCGGGGGTTCCCGGAGGCCTCTCCGATGGCCTCAGATCACGAATGTGACGTTCCCGTGACAAAGGACACGGTAGCTGAGGAATGCCCCCGGATCCGCGTCATCATGCGGATGCAGCCCGTGCGTTCCAGCTCGGCTCAAGGCTCATCCCAGGATTTTCCCCAGGCTCCGTGACCTGAGCGTGACATTTATATCAACCTGTTATAAAGTCGTTTCGTGCTCAGGGGAGATGTCCGAAAACCCTGAGGGCCTCCAGTCGGTCTAAGACCCTGCCGCCGACAGGAGAAGTTCGCAAAAACTACCGCAGAGCAGGGGGCGGAAACCCGCGGTCGAACTGGACCTGGAGCACACAGCATCCCGGCTGTTCAAGCTCCACACCGGCGGATCCGCCACAACAGGGAGAGGTTTCAGTAGAAGTGACAGAGAACAACACGATCGTTTCGCGCCGTGAGCGCCGCCGGGCCCGCAACACCCTGGCTGGTGCCGTGGCATCCAACGCCGGTGTGATGGGTCGCGGTGCAGCCGTGGCCGTTGCCGCCTCCGGGCTGGTGATCTCCGGCGGTGCCGCTGCCAACGCAGCAGCAGTGGACCAGGGTCGCGAGGTGACCACCCTCGAGATCTCGGCCTCCGACCTCAACGTGGAGCTGGCATCCAACGCCACCCCCGTGACGGTGGCCGCCACCCAGGACGTCGAGCTGACCTTCGACCGTCCCGTGGTCTCCTCCAGCCCGGCGCAGCAGGCCGCTGCTCCCGAGCCGGCTCCGGAGGCAGTGCCCGCAGCGCAGACCACTGAGGCTGCCGCACCGCAGACCCAGCAGGCCGCTGCCCCCGCTCAGCAGACAGCCCCTGCTCAGCAGACAGCCCCTGCTCAGCAGCAGGCCCAGGCTTCTGGCCAGCAGACTCAGCAGTCCGCTCCCGCTCAGCAGGCTCAGCAGGGCACTTCCAGCCAGCAGTCCCAGTCGGGGACTACTGCGGCCAGCAGCAGCACCGAGACCAGCCCCGCTCCGTCTGCGCCTGCAGGCGGCGGCTCCGTGGTCTCCGCGGCATACGCCGGCATCGGCAGTCCCTACTCCTGGGGTGGCACCACCACCGCAGGCTTCGACTGCTCCGGTTTCATCAACTGGGCCTACAACCAGGCTGGTAAGAGCGTTCCCCGCACCACCCACGGCATGGCTGCTTCCCTGACGCGCGTCAGCAGCCCGCAACCCGGTGACATCGTGCTCGCCAACGGCAATGGACACGGTGCCATCTACGTGGGCAACGGCCAGGTCATCTCTGCGACCTCTTCGGGTGGCGTCCGCCTCCACGGTCTCCACGAGGCCTGGCACAACGTCTCCGGCTACTACCGAGCAGGCTGAGCCACTCGGCCGTTAGGCTGAAAATCTCTTCACGTATGGGGCGCGATCCTTGATGGGGATCGCGCCCCATACGTGTTTCTTCACCTTCTGCCCCGTGTCACAGAACAGGACAAGAGTCTCCAGGGCGTCTATATTGACTCTGGAACCACTCCGCTGTGACCTGACACGTACGAGCGGGAGGAGAGCTGATGCGCACCCTGGTGCTCAATGCCGGCTACGAGCCGCTGAGCGTCGTGACCTCCCGCCGTGCTGCGGTCCTGGTGATGCGGGGCAAGGCCAGCATCCTGGCCGAGGACGGTTCTCCGATTGCCTCGCCGTCGCTCCTGATGCCGCGGCCGGCGGTCATCCTCCTCCACCAGTACGTCAGGGTGGCCCGACGGCGCCCCAGCGCACCCTCGCGGCGCGGGATCCTGCGTCGGGACCGACGCGTTTGTGGCTACTGCGGCAAGGCTGCGGCCACGGTGGACCACGTGGTGCCCAAATCTCGCGGCGGGGACTCCAGCTGGGAGAACCTCGTGGCCTGCTGCGGACCGTGCAACGTGCGCAAGGGGGACAAGACGCTGGAAGAGCTGGGCTGGAAACTGCGGATCACCCCCAAAGCCCCTGCCCAGCACGTCTGGCTTCCGCAGGAACTCGACGCGCCCCACGAGGCGTGGAGGCCCTTCCTGGGGTCGGCTCAGGCGGCTGCGTAAACCTACCCCTTGGCGGAAGCCCTTCAGTAGCGTAGTGTGGTCGCAGATACGTCAATAGCTTCATCAGCTGGTGGCCGCATCATATTCTCCGCATTCGCCTGGCCGGCGTATGCGGGACAAGCACCGTATTATCGGTGCGCCGAAAGAAACATAGTAAGGAAATATCATGGCCACTGGCACCGTCAAATGGTTCAACGCTGAGAAGGGCTACGGGTTCATTGCACCCGCAGACGGCTCAGACGACGTGTTCGTGCACTTCAGCGCGATCACCACTTCCGGCTTCCGTTCCCTCGAGGAGAACCAGCAGGTGGAGTTCGAGACCGCACGCGGCCCCAAGGGTCTGCAGGCGGAGAACGTCACTCCTCTCTAAGGTTCAGCGATCCGAGAGGTTCGATGATCTGAACCCTCAAGAAGAACGGCCCCCCTCGCATTCAGCGAGGGGGGCCGTTCTTTTCGTTTCCGACCTCAGCCCGAGAGCGCGGGGTCAGTCTGCCCAGAACGGGTAGTCCGTATAACCGCGGGCCCCGCCCACATAGAACGTGGCGGGATGTGGGTTATAGGCCATAAATGTGTTGCTGGTCCGGGCGTGTCCAGGGGATTCAGAAG
>NZ_JAVKGT010000031.1:0-31774 GCF_031432335.1 Nesterenkonia flava
GAGGTCTCCGCTCACGTCACGGACTGTTCACAACGTGTCGAGGAACTACAACTAGCCATCGCCGATCGCATAGTGGTGCTCGAAGCCGGGGAGATCCGGCAGATCGGCCGGCCTAGCGAGATCGTGGACTCCCCCGCCAACCCTTTCGTCGCGAAGTTTCTCAGCGACGCCGCACTGGTGCCCGGGGTGTTGGATTCCCACGGTTTCCACGCCGATGATCTTCCGCTGATGGTTCCCCGTGCACGGCTAAGCGGCGAACTTCCCGCTGCGGAGAGCGCTCTGCCGGGTCAGCTGGCGGTCACGCCCGCGCACGTCTCCTTCACGGAATCTGAGTCGCCGCGCGCTGCCGGCGTCCACGGGGAGCTGGAACAGCCGGCGGAAGGGGCGGAGGTCATCTCCAGCCTCTACGGGCGCCATGCGCACTCCGTTGAGGCCGACTGGTGCGGCCGGCGCCTGCGGGGAGAGACCCGCACCTGGCAGCCGCAGCCCGGTGCCAGGGTAGGAGTCGACGTCGTCGGGGGTTTCTTCTTCGCCCGGTAGGGCCGCGGCAGCTACTCGTCAACGAGAGCGTCAGCGACCACCGAGCGCATATGAGGCGTCATCTCAATACCGCGCCTGGCCGCGATGCGGCTGCACAGGGCCTGCAGCGTGACCCAGTGGGTCAGACGAGAGTGGAAGGGGTCCACCGCATGGGGCCTATTCACCGGCCCGGTCACCAGGGGGATATCGGTGAGCCTCAGCAGCGCGGTATGGGTGAAGCTCGTGACCGAGATGAGCCGTGCGCCCTGCTCCTTGGCTGCCGCGCAGGCAGCCAGCGTATTGCGGTTGCTGCCTGACTAGCTGCCGGCCAGGCACACATCAACGGGACCGAGGCTTCTGGCTACGAACTGCTGGGCCTGCACATCGGCGGGGGCATGGACGGTCAGTCCCAGAGTCAACAGGCGCAGCTGGGCGTCGTGCAGCGGCGGCGCCGAGAAGCCGTTGCCCACCAGCAGCACCTTGCCCGCGTCATCCAGTGCCGCCGCGGTCTCCTCCAGCGCGCTGCGGTCCAGGAGGCGCGCCGCCACCGAGAGGGAGTCCCGAGCCACCTGGAAGATCTCCTCGACGGGATCCTCTACGGCCTCCTACTCAGGCGTCTGCTGGCGAGCGAACTCACGCCTGACGTGGTGGAAGCCGCTGAAGCCCATATTCTTGCACGCGCGCACCACCGTAGCCGGGGAGCTGCTGGCGTGCTGGGCGACGTCGGCGGTCGAGAGCGTGGCGACCCTCTCCCCCAGCGCCAGGAGGGATTCTGCGACACGCTGTTCGCTGCCTGCCAGCAGCGGCAGGGCTGCACGAATGTGTGAGGTGACGTCTGCTTCCATCCGCGTCACCGGGGGTCCCTGGGGTCGGGAACGTCAGAGTTCGACGGCGGCGGAGGCGATCAGGGCGATAGCCACCACGATCACACCCCACAGAATGCCCAGGGTGACGGTCAGACGGTTGAGGTTGCGCTCAGCCACGCCGGAGGAGCCCAGGGAGCTGGTCACGCCACCACCGAACATGTCAGACATGCCGCCGCCGCGTCCCTTGTGGAGCAGGATCAGCAGGATCAGCAGGAGGCTGATGATGGCCAGGAGCACCTGGAGGGCGACGGACAGTGCAGTCACGGTTGCCTTTCGTGGAACGTGCGGAGGTTCAGCGCAGACACCAGGATAACCCGTAAAAGGGAGTTATCCGGTGACGTGCTTCTCGAACTGAGCAATCTTGGCGAACTCCTCGGCGTCCAGGGACGCACCACCGACCAGTGCGCCGTCAACGTCGGCGCCGGCCAGGATGGACGCTACGTTGGCGGACTTCACCGAACCACCGTAGAGGATGCGGGTAGCCTCAGCCAGTTCCTGACCGTAGAGCTCCGCGAGCTTGGCGCGGATGGCCCGGGCCATCTCCTGGGCGTCCTCGGGGCCTGCGACTTCGCCGGTGCCGATGGCCCAGACCGGCTCATAGGCGATGACAAGTTCGGACAGCTGCTCCGCAGCCAGTCCCTGAAGCGCGGCCTCCACCTGGGCGAGGGTATGGGTGACGTGGTCGCCGGCCTGACGGACGTCCAGGCCCTCTCCCACACACAACACGGGTGCCAGCTCGTGACGCAGCGCGGCGTTGATCTTGGCGTTGACGGTCTCGTCTCCCTCACCGTGGATCTCTCGCCGCTCGGAGTGACCGATCAGCACCTGGGTGCAACCCAGCTTCGCGAGGAAGGCCCCGGAGATGTCGCCGGTGTAGGCGCCGGAATCCTTCTCGGAGAGATCCTGGGCACCGTAGTCCAGGGAGAGCTTGTCGCCTACCACCAGGGTCTGGACGCCGCGCAGGTCGGTGAAGGGAGGGAAGACACTGACCTGTACACGCTCGTAGTCGTGGCCGGCGTCGTCGAGGGTCCAGGCCAGCTTCTGCACCAGAGCGATGGCCTGCATGTGGTCCATGTTCATCTTCCAGTTGCCGGCAATGAGCGGGCGACGGACGAACTGGCCGTTCTTCTGAAGAGTCATGATGTCCTTCTGTCTGTTCGTGAGGATGCCGATGCGTCTCAGGCGCCCAGGGCCTGAATACCGGGCAGCGTCTTGCCCTCGAGGTACTCGAGGCTGGCACCGCCGCCGGTGGAGATATGGCCGAAGGCGCTCTCGTCGAAGCCCAGGCTGCGCACGGCAGCCGCGGAGTCCCCACCGCCGACCACGGTGAAGGCCTCCGCGTCGGTCAGCGCCTTGGCCACAGAGGCGGTTCCGGCGGCGAATGCCTCCATCTCGAACACGCCCATAGGGCCGTTCCAGAAGACGGTCTTGGAACCTGCGATGACGGAGGCGAAGTTCTGCGCGCTGTCCGGCCCGATATCCAGACCCAACGCCTGGGCACCGTGTTTTCCGGACTCGAGGGAGTCCACGGGCAGCACCTCATGCTCGGCATCGGCGGCGAAGGCCGAGGCCATCACGATGTCAGTGGGAAGCACAATCCGGCATCCGTGCTTCTCCGCCTCAGCGAGGAACCCGTTGACCGTCTCAAGCTTGTCCTCTTCGACCAGGGACTTGCCGATGCCGTAGCCCTGAGCCTTGAGGAAGGTGAAGACCATACCTCCGCCGATGAGCAGCGAATCAGCTTTGGGCAGGAGGTTCTCGATGACCGCGAGCTTGTCGGAGACCTTCGAACCTCCGAGCACCACGGTGTAGGGGCGTTCCGGGGATTCGGTGAGGCGCTGAAGCACCTGCAGCTCGGCTGCGACGAGATCGCCCTGATAGGCGGGAAGCTTCTCAGCAATGTCCGCCACGGAGGCGTGACGGCGGTGGACAGCGCCGAACGCGTCGTTGACGAAGGCGCCGTTCTCGGTGGTCAGGGCTGCCAGCTCGCCGGCGAGCTCTGCTCGCTCGGCGCTGTCCTTTGAGGTCTCGCGGGCGTCAAACCGGACATTCTCCAGCAACAGGATCTGCCCGTCCTGCAGGGCTGCGGCGGAGGCCTTGGCGCTATCGCCGGTGAGGTCTTCGGCTTGCGCCACAGGCACGCTGGTGAGCTCCGCCATGCGGGCTGCCACCGGGGCAAGCGAGTACTGGGGATCCGGCTGACCCTGAGGACGCCCCAAGTGCGCGGTGACGATGACGCGGGCGCCGGCCGCGGCGAGCTTCTCGAGCACGGGCAGTGACGCCCGGATTCGTCCGTCGTCCGTTACCTGACCGTCCTTGAGCGGAACGTTGAGATCGCTGCGGACCAGAATCTTGCGTCCGGCAACACCTTCGGCCAGGAGGTTCTCCAGTGTGGCTGTCATCGTTCGCGAGCTTCCCTTCTCATCGCCTCGCGCCGAGCCGGGGTCCCGGCTCTCGCTGTCGTACAGACTATCAATCTCCCTGTCAGGCGAACTGGGGCCCCGGGAACGTGCCCGGAGCCCCAGTTCGTCCTTATGATGCGGCGGGCAAGAAAGTACTCGCACCCGCCCGTCGGTGGGTCTGTACCCGCCGACGGAACCGCATCAGTTCAGCTTGTTGCCCACGTAGGACACCATCTCCACCAGGCGGGAGGAGTAGCCGTACTCGTTGTCGTACCATGCGAAGACCTTGACGGTGTTGCCGATGACCTTGGTCAGCGGGGCGTCAAAGATGCTGGCGTGCGGGTCGCCCACGATGTCGGAGGAGACGATGGGGTCCTCGTTGTAGGCCAGCACACCCTTCAGGGAGCCCTCGGCAGCCTTCTTGAAGGCAGCGTTGACCTCTTCGACGGTCACGCCTTCCTTCTCCACGGTCACGGTGAGGTCGGTACCGGAGCCGGTGATGGTGGGTACGCGAACGGCGAAGCCATCGAGCTTGCCGTCGACCTCCGGGATCACGAGGCCGATGGCGGCTGCGGCACCGGTCGAGGTGGGAACCATATTCACCCCGGCTGCACGGGCGCGGCGAGCGTCCTTGTGGGGTGCATCGTGCAGGCGCTGGTCACCGGTGTAGGCGTGGATGGTGGTCATCAGGCCCTCGACGATGCCGAATTCGTCATTGAGGACCTTGGCCACCGGCGCCAGGCAGTTGGTGGTGCAGGAGGCGTTGGAGATGACGGTGTGGTTCTCGGGGTCGTAGGTGTCCTCGTTGATGCCCAGCACGAAGGTGCCGTCCACGCCCTTGGCGGGTGCGGAGACGATGACCTTCTTGGCTCCGGCGGTGAGGTGCTTGCCGGCGGATTCCTTGTCGGTGAAGAATCCGGTGGCTTCGATGACGATGTCCACGCCCAGCTCGCCCCAGGGCAGGTTGGCCGGGTCACGGTCGGAGAGGAGTTTGATGCGGCGTCCGCCGGCGACGAGGGTATCGCCGTCCAGGGAGACCTCCGCGGGGAAGCGGCCGAGCACCGAGTCGTACTTGGTCAGGTTGACCAGAGCAGCGGGGTCGGTGAGGTCGTTGATCGCCACGAGCTCCAGGTCGCTGCCGGTGTTCTCAAGGACCCGCAGCACGTTGCGGCCGATGCGTCCGAAGCCGTTGATCGCGATCTTTGTCGCCATAAGGGGTGTTTCCTTCCGTTTCCGGCGTGAGAAACGCGTTGGGGATCAGCGGACCGGATACTTCCGGTGCCACTGACCCCCAACAACGTCGTTGTTCTCAGGTTGTCTGCAGAACGAGTTTTCAGTTATCTGGTGCCATTATCTCACACCCGCCGTGGCGGGCAAGAGGGCTGAGGCACCGGTCAGCCATGGGTCCAGGGACCCTAGGACGTCACGGGGTGACGAGCTTGGCAGCACCCTCGCGCGCAGCGGCGAAGCGAGCGGCGACGTCGTCCCAGTTGACGATGTTCCAGAAGGCCTTGACGTAGTCGGGCTTAACGTTCTGGTAGTCGAGGTAGAAGGCGTGCTCCCACATGTCCAGCATCAGCAGCGGGGTGGTGGCCACCGGCACACCGTTCTGCTGATCGTAGAACTGCTCGATGACCAGGTTGCCGCCGAGGGGCTCGTAGGCCAGGATGGCCCAGCCGGAGCCCTGGATGGTCAGCGCGGCCTGGGTGAACTGCGCCTGGAACTGGTCAAAGGAACCGAAGTACTCATCGATGGCGGCGGCGATCTCACCCTCAGGACGCTCCTGGCCATTGGGGGTCAGGTTCTTCCAGAAAATGGAGTGGTTGGTGTGGCCGCCCAGGTTGAACTGGAGGTCCTTCAGCAGCTTGGGAGTGGTGGCGTAATCGCCCTTCTCGCGAGCCTCGGCGAGCTTCTCCAGAGCAGTGTTGGCGCCTCCCACGTAGGTGTTGTGGTGCTTGGAGTGGTGCAGCTCCATGATGCGACCGGAGATGTGCGGCTCCAGTGCGCCGTAGTCGTAGTCCAGCTCAGGAAGGGTGTACTCAGCCATTTTTCCTCCTATTGACGGGATAGATCGAGGTCAGTGCCCCGCTGCCTCAATCCTATGCATCTGGGCCCTCCCCGATAAGGGGTTACCGACTATGACGCAGCTTTTTCACCGTTGGAGGAATCACTGCCTCAGCGGGAATTTTTCGGCGCCGGAGCACCTCAGTCCGTGAGCATGTCCGGGGTGACGTTGACGTTGGTGTCGGGGATCCCGAGTTCCTCGGCGCGCTTATCCGCCATCGCGAGGAGTCGGCGGATGCGGCCGGCGATGGCGTCCTTGGTCATCGGCGGGTCCGCCAGGCGCCCCAGCTCGTCCAGCGAAGCCTGCTTGTGCTGCAAGCGAAGCCTGCCGGCGTACTCCAGATGCTCGGGCACCTCCTCCGCAAGGATCTCCAGGGCACGCTCCACGCGGGCCCCGGCGGCTACAGCGGCTTGGGCGGAGCGGCGCAGGTTAGCGTCGTCGAAGTTGGCCAGCCGGTTGGCGGTGGCCCTGACCTCCTTGCGCATGCGGCGCTCCTCCCAGACCAGCAGGGTCTGGTGCGCGCCCATACGGGTCAGCAGCTGAGCGATGGAGTCCGCGTCGCGGATGACCACGCGGTCCACATTGCGCACTTCACGCGCTTTGGCGGTGATGCCCAGACGACGAGCGGCACCGACCAGTGCCAGCGCCGCCTCCGGACCCGGGCACGTGACTTCGAGCGAGCAGGAGCGGCCCGGCTCGGTGAGCGAGCCGTGAGCGAGGAAGGCTCCGCGCCATGCGGCAACGGCATCGGCGATGGATCCGTTGACGATCACGGCGGGCAGTCCCCGCACTGGTCGTCCGCGGCCGTCCACCAGCCCGGTCTGGCGAGCCAGGGCCTCCCCCTCGCGCACCACTCGCACCACGTAGCGCGAACCCCGCTTCAGGCCGGAGCCGGAGACCACGATGATCTCCGGCTCGTGCCCGTAGACGCTGTGGATGGTGCTGCGCAGGCGTCTCGCTGTGGCGGCGTGGTCCAGCTCAGCCTCGATGACGATGCGCCGGGAAATGACATGCAGGCCGCCGGAGAATCGAAGCATGGCCGAGACTTCAGCCTTCTTCTCGGAGGTCGTGGAGGGCTCGGTACGAGCGAGCTCCTCTTTGGCCGACTCGGTCAGCGCCATGTGTGTCAGTTCCTTAAATGTTGCGTCAGGGTTGCTCAGCGGAAGGCCATGTTACTGGAGGTTCAGGTCCTTCACGGAAAGACGCTGGTCCGGCTCAGGCCAGAGTCCGAACAACGGAAGCGTGGGGAGCTGATCATTCGGCGAAGACCTCGTTGAAGGCGATGGCCAAGCGCAGCGGGTCGTGGATGTCGGGGCGCCGTCCGCTTCTGACCTTGGCATAGGTGATGTCCGCGCCCAGCGCGGCAGCCGCCTCCTCAAAGGCGGCGCGTTCCTGCTCGGCCACCGAGCGCGGGTCAGCAATGATGACGTCGATGCGCAGCTCAGGCGCATAGTGACGCAGCACCTGAAGATGCTCCGCCGGGGACATGCCGGAGGTCTCGTCGGTGTCAGCCTTGAGGTTCATGACCACGCAGCGCTTGGCCTCGGTCTCGGACAGGGCGCGGCGCATTCCCGGAAGCAGCAGATGGGGCAGGACGGAGGTGTACCAGGAACCGGGGCCCAGCACCACCCAGTCAGAGAGTTCAATGGCAGTGACCGCTTCCGTGCACGCATCGGCCTCCTCCGGATGCAGGCGCACGTCGGTGAGCCGCCCCAACTGGCCGGCCCGGGCGAGCTCCGCCTGGGAGTCGATTCGCACCTGCTCCTCATGGGCATCCTTAGGCTGGACCAGTCCTGACATCGTCAGCGGTGTGCGCGACATCGGCAGCACCTGTCCCCTGGCTCCCAGAAGCGCACCGGCCCACCGCAGCCCGTCCACCGGGTCTCCGAGCAGCTCCCAGAGGGCCACGATAAGCAGATTTCCCATGGCGTGGTTGTCGAGGCTGCCCTCCACACCGTCTTTGGAGCGGAAGCGGTGTTGCATGACCTGTGCCCATGTGCGGCCCCAGTCGGTGTCGTCGCACAGCGCGGTCAGTGCCATCCGCAGATCACCCGGCGGCAGCACGTCCATGTCCCGCCGCAGCCTGCCGGAGGATCCGCCGTCGTCGGCTACCGTGCAGATCGCCGTCAGGTGTTCCGCCGCGATGATCCGCAGTGCCGAGAGTGTGGCTTTGAGCCCGTGCCCGCCGCCCAGGGCGCAGACGCGCACCGTGCTGCGTGAGGGCCCTAGGGACTGTGCCGCCGCGCTGGCCAGCGGAATGGGTCCCGTCAGGGAGATGGGACCGGTCAGAGACTGGCTCACAGGCTACTCCCGTCCGAGATCACGGTGGATGGTGTTGACGGTGACGTTGGGCAGCTGATCTAGTCGGCGGGCCAGCTCCTCGCTGATAGCCACCGAGCGGTGCTTGCCCCCGGTGCACCCCACCGCGAGGGTCGCGTAGTGTTTATTCTCCCGGCGATAACCCTCCAGCACAGGCAGCAGAGCCTCGACGTAGCGGTCCACGAACTCACCGGCGCCCTGATTGCCCAGCACAAAGGTGCGCACCGTCTCGTCCTGTCCGGTGAGCGGACGCAGCTCCGGCACCCAGTGGGGGTTGGGAATGAACCGGACATCCGCAATGAAGTTCGCGTCGGCGGGAACACCGTATTTGAAGCCGAAGCTCATGACGTTCAGCCGCAGCCGCACGGGGCCGTCGTCGCTGAAGAGCTCGCGGATCGCACTCCCCAGGCCGTGGACGTTGAGCTTCGTGGTGTCCAGCACCACGTGGGCCTGGGACTTGACGTCCTTGAGCAGCTCCCGTTCCGCGGTGATGCCGTCGAGGATCCTCCCGTCCCCCTGCAGCGGGTGAGGTCGCCGACCCTGCTCGAAGCGACGCACCAGGAGATCATCCGAGGCGTCGAGGAAGAGCATCCGGTAGGTGATGCCCGACGCCTCGATCTGCCCGAGCGCCTCGAGCATATTGCTGTAGAGCCCGCGGGTGCGCACGTCGATGACCACCGCGAGCTTCTCCACGGAGCCGGGGTGCCGGGCAATGATGTCCATCATGGTGGTCACCAGCTCCGGAGGCAGGCCCTCCACCACGTACCAGCCCATGTCTTCCAGCGCGTGGGCGGCGGTGGTGCGGCCGGCACCCGACATGCCGGTGACGATCAGCAGCTCGTTCTCGGGCGGCTTCACCGGGATCAGATCCTCGCTCACGTTCGCTCGCTTCCCTCTCTCGCGCTTCGGACGCTCTCACTCCGGCAAGCCGGGTCCGGCTCGCTCCCTACGACTCTACCGGCGGGGACTGGTCTTCGTCACCGGCGTCTTCGGCCCTCAGGTGCTGAAGGATCCGCCGGGCCGAGTCCAGTCCGATCCCCGGCACCTCAGCAACCTGCTCAGGGGTCGCCTTCTTGAGGTTGGCCACGGACCCGAAATGCGCGACGACGGCGGCGCGCCGCTTGGGCCCCAAGCCCGGTACGTCATCCAGGGCTGAGGCGGTCATCTGCTTGGAGCGGGCCGAGCGGTGGTACTGGATAGCAAAGCGGTGGGCCTCATCGCGGATTCGCTGCAGCATGTAGAGGGCCTCGGAGCTGCGGGGCAGCACCAGGGGGAAGTCGTCGTCGGGCAGCCAGACCTCCTCCAGCCGTTTGGCGAGGCCGACCACCGGCATGTCCTCCAGGCCCATGGCGTCCAGCGCTGCGCGGGCCGCATTGACCTGGGGCTGTCCACCGTCGACGACGACAAGGGACGGCGGATACGCAAACTTCTGGGACTCACGCTCCACCACGGTGGATTCCTTCACCGTCACCCCCTCCGGCTCCGCGTGAGCCTCCGGAACGGGGTCGCCCGCCGCTTCTAGCTCCTTGAGGTAACGGCTGAACCGGCGTGTGATGACATCCCGCATAGCGCTGGTGTCATCACGCGCCGCCTCCCCGCGAATCGAGAAGCGCCGGTAATCCTTCTTCTTCGGCAGGCCGTCCTCCAGGACCACCATGGATCCCACGACGTTGCGCCCACCGGTGTGGGAGATGTCGAAGCACTCGATGCGCATCAGAGGCTCGCTCAGCTCCAGGGCGTCCTGCAGCTCGCGCAGGGCTGCTGAACGGGTCGTGATGTCGCTGGAGCGCCGAGCCTTGTGCAACGTCAGGGCCTGCTCCGCGTTCTCCTTCACGGTGCCCAGCAGTGCGGCCTTGTCGCCGCGCTGGGGAACGCGCAGACTCACCCGCGCTCCGCGTCGCTCACTCAGCCAGTCGGACAGTTCCTGGTGGTTCTCCGGCAGCGCGGGAACCAGCACTTCGCGCGGAATCCGCTCCGTGTCGGCGATAGATCCGTAGACCTGCAGCACAAGCTGCTCCACCAAACCGGCGTCGTCGATGTCCTCGACCTTCTCGGAGATCCAGCCGCGCTGGCCACGGATACGTCCCTGTCGAATGTGGAAAACCTGGGCGGAGGCCTCCAGCTCATCCTGAGCGAAGGCGAAGAGATCCGCCTCAGTGTCCTCAGAGAGAACCACCGCGTTGCGTTCGAAGACCCGACGCAGGGCTTCGAGATCATCTCGGTGCCGGGCGGCGTCCTCATAGCGCAGCTCGGCAACGGCATCCTTCATGCGCTTCTCGATCCGGCGCATGTGGGGCTCCGCGCGTCCGGCCATGACATCGCAGAACTCCTGGGCCAGGGCACGGTGATCCTCTGGGCTGATATTGCCCACGCACGGCGCCGCGCATTTGTCGATGTAGCCCAGCAGGCACGGCCGGCCCGAGGCCTCAGCCCGTTTGAATACTCCCGCAGAGCAGCTGCGCACCGGAAAGACTCGCAGCATGGTGTCGACGGTTTCGCGGATGGCCTTGGCCGGGTGGAAGGGGCCAAAGTACTTCACCCCGGGTTTCTTATCTCCTCGCATGACCTGCACACGCGGAAACTTCTCATTCATCGTCACCGCGAGATACGGGTAGGACTTGTCGTCCCGGTACATGATGTTGAAGCGCGGAGTGTGCTGCTTGATCCAGGTGTACTCCAGCTGGATAGCCTCCAGCTCGGAGCCCACCACGGTCCACTCCACGGTGGAGGCGGCGTGGACCATGGCGTAGGTCTTCGGGGGCAGGGAGCTGACCCGGGCGAAGTAGGAGTTCAGGCGCGACCGCAGGTTCTTGGCCTTGCCCACGTAGACAACTCGCCCGTGGGGGTCGATGAACCGGTAGACCCCCGGCTGGGTGGGGATCTCTCCGGGTTTGGGTCGGTAGGAGGACGGGTCAGCCATCAGCGCCTTAGGCGATCTCCGCTTCGCTTGCCTCTGCAGCCGGCGGGCTGTTGTAGCTGGCCACCCGCTCCTGCCCCGACAGCTCGGCGATAGCGTCCATGATGCGCTCCGTCGCCTGCCGGCGCACCGGCAGGGGGTGCTTGTCGCCCAGGTGGTCGAACTGCAGCGGCGCGCCCACCATCATCTCGAAGCGGTGGGGGCGAATGCGGTGAGAGTCGGGAGCCTGCAGGTGCTGGGTGCCCCGCAGCCCCACGGGAACCACCGGGGCTCCGGTGGCCAGGGCCAGCCAGCCCACTCCGTTCTTACCGCGGTAGAGCTTGCCGTCACGGCTGCGGGTGCCCTCCGGGTAGATGCCTACCCCGTGGCCTGAGCGCACGATCTCTCCCAGACCGTAGAGAGCCTCCACGGAGGCAGACTTCTTGTTCCGCTCCACGGGCACTGACCCTACGGACTCGAAGAAGACCTTGCTGACCTTTCCACTGAGCCCCGGCTTGGTGAAGTACTCCGCCTTGGCGAAGAAGCTTACCGGCCGCGGGAAGATCGCCTGAATGAGCACCGAGTCCAGAAAGGAGAGGTGGTTGCTGGCCACAATGAAACCACCGTGTTCCGGCACGTTCTCCAGTCCCGAGATCGTGGGACGGCAGAGCAGCCGGATGGCGGCCGCCGAGGCCTTGCGGATGGCGTCATGGGTGACCAGTCGGCGTTCAACAGGTGCGGGCGAGGTGGAGTTCACTTGGAGGATTCTAGCAACGGCGTGAGGAACCGCCCCGTGTGGGAACCGCTCTCCTGAGCACCCGCAGCGACCTCTTCCGGAGTGCCTTCGGCGATGATCCGTCCACCGCCGGTGCCGCCTTCGGGCCCCAGATCGATGATCCAGTCGGCGGACTTGATCACGTCGAGGTTGTGCTCGATCGTCACCACGGTGTTGCCCTTGTCGACGAGCCCCTGGAGGACCTTCAACAGTTTGCGGATGTCCTCGAAGTGCAGGCCGGTGGTCGGCTCGTCCAGCACGTAGATGGACCGCCCGTTGGAACGCTTCTGCAGCTCGGAGGCCAGTTTCACTCGCTGGGCTTCACCGCCGGAGAGCGTGGTCGCGGACTGACCAAGCCGCACATACCCCAGACCCACGTCCACGAGCGTGTTGAGGTGACGGGCGATCGGCGTGAACGCGGCGAAGAACTCAGCGGCCTCCTCGATCGGCATGTCCAGCACTTCGGCAATGTTCTTGCCCTTGTAGTGGACTTCGAGGGTCTCGCGGTTGTACCGGGCTCCCTGGCAGACCTCGCAGGGAACATAGACGTCGGGCAGGAAGTTCATCTCAATCTTCAGCGTGCCGTCACCGGTGCAGGCCTCGCAGCGCCCGCCCTTGATGTTGAAGCTGAAGCGGCCGGGCTGGTAGCCGCGGGTCTTGGCCTCATTGGTCTCAGCGAAGAGCTTACGGATGTGGTCAAAGACGCCCGTGTAGGTCGCGGGATTGGATCGGGGGGTGCGGCCGATGGGGCTCTGGTCCACGTGGATGATCTTGTCCAGGTGCTGCTCAATCCCCTCGATCCGACGATGCCGGCCCGGCACCTGACGGGCGTTGTTGAGCTTGTTCGCCAGCGACTTGTAGAGGATCTCGTTGATGAGCGTGGACTTGCCTGAGCCGGAGACGCCGGTGACGGCGAGGAAAACGCCCAGTGGGAGGTCGACGGTCACGTCCTGAAGGTTGTTCTCGCTGGCCTCCACGATGCGCAGCATACGTTCGGTGTCGACGGGCCGGCGTTCCTGAGGCACATGGATCGCGCGGCGTCCGGAGAGGTAGTCGCCCGTAATGGAGTTCTCGTTGGCGCGCAGCCCCTCCACCGATCCGGAATGGACGATGTCACCGCCACGCTCCCCCGCGCCGGGGCCGATGTCTACGATCCAGTCGGCCTCTGCGATGGTGTCTTCATCGTGTTCGACCACAATGAGGGTGTTGCCGAGGTCGCGCAGCCGGGTCAGGGTCTGGATGAGGCGTGTGTTGTCGCGCTGGTGCAGCCCGATGGAAGGTTCGTCGAGGACGTAGAGCACTCCCACCAGGCCGGAGCCGATCTGTGTGGCCAAGCGGATGCGCTGAGCCTCGCCGCCGGAGAGCGTGCCGGCGGCACGCTCCAGAGTGAGGTAGTTCAGGCCCACGTCCAGCAGGAAGTTCAGGCGCGCAAGGATCTCCTTGAGCACCTGCTCGGCGATCTTCGCGTCGCGGGCGGAGAGTTCGAGCTTGTCGAAGAATGCCGCGCACTCGTCCAGGGGCAACCGGGCCACCTCAGCAATGGAACGTTCGGCCACCAGCACGGAGAGGCTGGCGGGGTTCAGCCGCTGACCGTCACAGGCGGGGCAGGGAATCTCCCGCATGTACTGCTCGTAGCGGTCGCGCGCATTGTCTGACTCCACCTCTTCGTGCTTGCGCGCGATATAGGAGAGCACACCCTCGAAACCGGTGGTGTAGCGCCGTTCGCGGCCCCACCGGTTTCGGTACTGCACCTTGACCTTGTAGTTCTTCCCGTGGAGCAGGGCCTTTTTCGCCTTCTTCGGCAGGTCCTTCCAGGGGGTGCGCATATCGAAGCCCAGTTCGTCAGTGAGCCCCTCGATCAGACGCGCCCAGTAGTCCTTGGTGGTAGCTCCGGTGGACCACGGGGCAATGGCCCCGTCCTCCAGGCTGAGGGTGTCATCGGGAATCACCAGAGACTCGTCAACCTCCAGCCGCGAGCCGATGCCGGAGCAGACGTCACAGGCGCCGAAGGGCGAGTTGAAGGAGAAGGAGCGCGGCTCGATTTCGTCAATCGGCAGCGGGTGCTCGTTCGGGCAGGCGAGGTTCTCGCTGAAGCTGCGGTACTTGGGCCCGGTGAGCCCCTCGGGAACACGAGAAGAGTCGGTGGGTTCGCCATCGTCGTCGAGGTCCACCAGATCGATGACCACACGACCGTCGGCCTGCTTCAGCGCCGTCTCGATGGAGTCGGTGAGGCGCTGCTGCATGCCCTCACGGATCACCAGACGGTCGATGACGACGTCGACCGTGTGCTTGTACTGCTTCTCCAGGGTGGGCGGATCGTTGAGCTGGATCATCTCCCCGTCCACCACGGCGCGGGCGAAGCCGGCACCGGCCAGTTCGCGGAAGAGATCCTTGAACTCGCCCTTGCGCCCGCGCACCACGGGCGCGAGCACCTGGAACCGGGTCTTGTCGGGAAAGCTGAGGATCTGATCCACGATCTGCTGCGGGGTCTGGCGCTCAATCCGCTCCCCGCACTCGGGGCAGTGGGGCACACCAATGCGCGCCCACAGCAGGCGCAGGTAGTCGTGGATCTCGGTGACGGTGCCCACTGTGGAGCGCGGGTTCCGCGAGGTGGACTTCTGATCGATCGAGACTGCCGGGGAGAGACCCTCGATGAAGTCGATGTCCGGCTTGTCCACGCGTCCCAGGAACTGACGGGCGTAGGCGGAGAGGGACTCCACGTAGCGCCGCTGGCCCTCAGCAAAGATGGTGTCGAACGCCAGGGAGGACTTACCGGAGCCGGAGAGTCCGGTGAAGACGATGAACGCGTTGCGCGGAAGCTCCACTGCCACGTTCTTCAGGTTGTGCTCCCGTGCTCCCTGGACCACGATCCTGTCCGCCTCGGCACTGCCCACCACCCCGTTGGAGGCAGCCTCGCGCGCGCTGGCGGCGTAGTAGTCGTCTACAGATTCGATCACAGCGGATGCAGTCTCAGACACGCGCACCAGTGTACGACCGCTACACGCTTCGAACAAAGTTTCGAAGCTCGTCACGGTCTCGTGGGGGTGCAGGCCCTACCCATAGACTGGGGCGCATGGCCGCCGAAAGTTCACTGATCCACGATCTGCCCGCTCTCACCGTCCGCCGCATCGCGGTGAGCGAGATGAGCAACAACGTCTATCTGCTCACCGCTAAGAAGTCCGGAGTTCAGGTGCTCATTGACGCGGCCGACGACGCCGAGGCGATCCGGGCCATGATTGCCGACGCCACCGAGGACACCCCCTGCGCGCCAGGGCTGCGCGCCGTCCTGACCACCCACCAGCACTGGGACCACATCCGGGCCCTGCCGGACTTCGCGGGCCTCGGTGGCGTGGAGCTGGCAGCAGGAGCCGACGACGCCGGTGCCATCGAGACCGAGAAGAACCTCACCATCGGCCGCCGCCTCCACCACGGCGAGACCGTGCAGTATGACGGCGTCGCGCTCGATGTCATTCATCTGCGCGGCCACACCCCCGGGTCTGTCGCCTTCGTCTACCCGGTGGAGGACGGCCCCACCCATATCTTCACCGGCGACTCCCTCTTCCCGGGCGGGGTGGGCAAAACCTGGAGCAGCGAGGACTTCACCTCCCTGCTCAACGACGTGGAGTCCCGCATCTTCGACGTCTACGACGACGACACCATCATCCATCCGGGCCACGGTGACCCCACCACCCTGGGGGCAGAACGGCCCCGCTTAAGCGAATGGCGGGAACGCGGCTGGTGACCACGCCCGTGACTCCCCCAGCCCGCCCGAAGCTCACCGTCCCCACCACCGACGCCGGCACCCCCACCGGCGAGGATCTCTACGACGCCTTCACGTCCTGGGCAGAGTCCCAGGGACTGCAGCTCTACCCCGCCCAGCAGGACGCCATCCTTGAGCTGGCAGCCGAGAACCACGTCATCATGGCCACCCCCACGGGTTCAGGGAAGTCGATGGTGGCCCTGGCTGCCCACTTCTTCGGTCTGGCCCGGGGACAGCGCAGTATCTACACCGCGCCCATCAAGGCGCTGGTCTCGGAGAAGTTCTTCTCCCTCGTGGAGGTCTTCGGCGCGGAGAACGTCGGAATGGTCACCGGTGACTCGGCCGTTAACGCCGAGGCGCCCATCATCTGCTGCACCGCAGAGATCCTCGCCAACGAGGCGCTGCGTGACGGCACGGAAGCCAACGTGGGGCCGGTCATCATGGACGAGTTCCACTTCTACGCCGATCCTCATCGCGGGTGGGCCTGGCAGGTGCCCCTCATCGAGCTGCGAGCCGAGCCCGGGCGGCGCAGCGCCGCGCAGTTCGTACTCATGTCTGCGACGCTGGGCGACACCACCCGCTTTGAGCGATCCATTGCCGAGCGCACCGGACGCGACGTCGTCACCATCACCTCTGCCGTGCGGCCCGTGCCGCTGAGCTTCGAGTACTCCACCACTCCCCTGACCGAGAAGCTGGAGGAGCTTGCCGCGGCCCAGCTGGCTCCGGTCTACGTGGTGCACTTCTCCCAGCGCGAGGCCGCCGAGAGCGCCACGGGCCTGATGTCGCTGAATCTGCTCTCCAAAGCCGAACGTGAGCGTCTGGGTGAACGCCTGGCCACCTTCCGCTTCTCCAAGGGCTACGGCAAGACCCTGTCACGCCTGCTGAAGGCCGGCGTCGGCGTCCATCATGCGGGCATGCTGCCCAAGTACCGGCGCCTGGTGGAGCAGCTTTCCCAGGAGGGCCTGCTGAAGGTCATCTCCGGCACCGACACCCTGGGAGTGGGCATCAACGTGCCCATTCGCACGGTGCTCATGACCGGGCTGACCAAGTACGACGGCGAGCGCGTGCGCCAGCTCAAGGCCCGCGAGTTTCACCAGATCGCCGGGCGTGCAGGCAGGGCTGGGTTCGACACCCAGGGCACGGTGGTGGTGCAGGCCCCCGAGCACATCATTGAGAACGAGGCTGCCCTACGCAAGGCGCGGGCGAAGCACGGCGGGGATGAGGCCAAAGTGGCCCAGGCGATGAAGTCCCGGGCGAAGAAGAAGCCGCCCGAGGGCTTCGTGTCCTGGAGCGAGAAGAGCTTCGACAAGCTCATCACCGCAGAGCCGGAGCCCATGGTCTCCCGCATGCGCGTCTCCTACGCCATGGTGCTGCACCTGCTGCAGCGCCCGGAGGATCCCATCCTTGCGATGCGCCGGCTCATCACCTCCTCGGACGAGACTCCGGCCCGTCAGGCTCAGCTGCAGCGCCGGGCCCTCCAGATCCTGCGCGAGCTGCTGGCCGCCGGGGTGCTCGAGAAGTTCGACGAACCCAACGAAGACGGGCGCACCGTCGACCTGAAGCTGGACCTGCAGGACGACTTCGCCCTCAACCAGCCCCTGGCTCCCTTCGCCGTGGCGGCCCTGGAACTGCTAGACCCGGAGTCGGAGACCTATGCGCTGGATGTCATCAGCGTGATCGAGTCCATCCTGGAGTCCCCCTACCAGGTCACCGGTGCGCAGGTGAAGAAGCTCAAGGGTGAGAAGGTTGCCGAGCTGAAGGCCGAGGGCGTCGACTACACCGAGCGCATGCGCATCCTGGATGAGCTGACCCACCCGCAGCCGCTGAAGGAGCTGCTGGAGCAGCAGTTTGAGGTCTACCGCACCGCCGCGCCCTGGGTCGCCGACTACGAGCTGCAGCCCAAGTCCGTGGTCCGGGACATGATCGAGCGCGCGTTCACCTTTGTGGACGCGGTGAACTTCTACGGGATCTCCCGCAGCGAGGGCGTGCTGCTGCGCTACCTCTCCGATGCGTACAAGGCCCTCCGCCAGACGGTGCCCCAAGAGAAGGTGACCGAGGAACTCGAGGACCTCACCGAGTGGCTGGGCGAGCTCATCCGCCAGACCGACTCCTCGCTGCTGGAGGAATGGGAGCGCCTGGCTGCAGCCGATGACCCCGAGAAGCTGGCGCAGCTGGAGGCCGCCAGGGACGACGTCGAGCCTGAGCCCCCTGCGCGGCTGAGCCAGAATGTACGGGCTCTGACGGTCATGGTCCGTTCGGCCATGTTCCGGCGCGCCGAGCTCTTTGCCCAGGAGAAGGAGGAGGCTCTTGCCGGCCTGGAGCCCGAAGGTTCGGAGTTCACTACTCCTGACCGCTGGGGCGAGGCTCTTGATGCGTTCTTCGATGAGTACGAGGACGTCTATGTCGATGCGAAGGCCCGGTCAGCTGATCTGTTCCGCCTCGACCGCTCCCCCGCGGAGAAGCCGGGCTTCTGGAGAGCTGTGCAGGTGCTCGACGACGACCAGGGCAACCATGACTGGGCCATCCACGCCTGGGTGGACCTGGCCGCCACGGATGAGGAAGAGGCTCCGGTCATCCGCACCTCTGGCGTCCACGAGGTAGGGAGCTGATTCCAGTCTCGGCGCCGCAGCTCATGACAAGCTAGTGGCATGGCCCAGACTCGTCAGCTGCTCGACGGCACCCGCATCACCGACCATCGCCTCCCGGTTCCGCTGGCATGGCATCGCCCCGAGGGTGAGCACATCGAGATCTACGCGCGGGAGATTGTCGGCGCCGACGCGGCGTCGTCGGGCGATGCGGAGAGCCTCCCCGCACTTCTGTTTCTCCAAGGCGGCCCCGGAGGTAAGGGCATCCGCCCCGCGCGCCTGGGTGGCTGGATGGAGGAGGCCGCACGCCAGTTCCGCATCATCATGCTGGATCAGCGCGGCACCGGCCTCTCCACTCCCCTGCACCGTCAGAGTCTGGCGCGGTGGCAGAGCCCGCAACAGCAGGCCGCGTACCTGCGGCATTTCCGCGCCGACAGCATTGTGCGCGATGCCGAGGCCCTCCGCCAGCATCTGGGGCTGACCTCCTGGAGCGTACTGGGGCAGAGCTACGGAGGATTCTGCACCCTGACCTATCTGTCCTTTGCACCTCAGAGCCTGGACCGCGCTCTGATCACCGGCGGGCTCGCCCCGCTGTCCGGACACGCCGATGAGGTCTACCGGCACACTTATCCGAAGATGGCCGCCCGCAACGCCGAGTACTTCAACCGGTTCCCGGAAGACAGAGGACGTCTGGACGCGGTGATCCAGGTTCTGCGCGAGCGACGCGGCTCGGGCGACCCGGTCCGCCTGGCCGACGGCTCAGAGCTCACCGTGGCTCGTCTGCAGATGCTGGGCATGCTGCTCGGGGGCAATACTCGCATCGACACCCTGCACTACCTGCTGGAGGAAGCCTTCGCGGGCGTCCCCGCCGGGGAGCTCTCGGACACCTTCCTCGCCGGGGTCGGCTCGCAGATCTCCTTCGCTGCCTCGCCCATGTACGCGGTACTGCACGAGTCCATCTACGGGCAGCCGGCGGAGCTCACCGGGGGTCGCGCGGCCACCGACTGGGCCGCCGAACGGGTCCTTGCCGAGCACCCCGAGTTCTCCGCCGGTGCCGAGTCACCCCTGCTGACGGGTGAAATGATCCTCCGCGAGCACGTTCGTCTGGATCCAGCCCTTGCGCCTCTTTACGCAGCGACTGAGGAGCTGGCGTCAGTTCAGGACTGGGAACCCCTGTACGACCTTGCCCAGCTAGGGCGCAACGAGGTACCCGCCGCGGCCGCGGTCTATACCGATGATGTGTTCGTGGCCCGGGAGCTCTCCCTGGACACCGCCGGGTATGTGGCCGGGCTCTCGGTCTGGGAGACCGATGCGTTCCACCACGACGGGATCCACGACGACGGCGCCCTCATCTTCCGCGAGCTGCTGAAGCGCACCCAGCGCTGAGCGTGCTCAGACGTTCTCCCGCTGAGCCTGGCCGCTGCGGCCTGAGGCGTACTCCTCCGGGCGCCGCACGACGCAGGATCGCAGAACAGAGGCCACCACCGTGACCACCAGCACCCCGGCGATCACCAGCAGTGAGAGGCCCGTGGGAATCTCGGGAACCGGGACGTTCTCGCCGCCGTTGAGGAACGGCAGGTTGTTCTCGTGGAGGGCGTGCAGGATGAGCTTCACGCCGATGAAGCCGAGGATGACGGTCAGGCCATAGGAGAGATAGACCAGACGGTCCAGGAGACCATCGAGCAGGAAGTACAGCTGTCGCAGACCCATCAGAGAGAACGCGGTGGCGGTGAAGACGATGTAGGGCTCCTGGGTCAGCCCGTAGATGGCGGGAATGGAGTCCAGGGCGAAGAGGATGTCGGTGCCGCCGATGGCGACCATCACCAGCAGCATGGGAGTGAGCATCCGCTTGCCGGCAACTCGCGTGGTGAGCTTATCGCCGTCGTACTCTTCGGTGGTGCGCAGCCATCGCTGGGCGGCCCGCACCACAAAGTTGTCCGCCTCCTGAGCGGTATCGGTGTGGGTGAGCTCTTTCTTCAGCAGCTGCCCGGCGGTGATCAACAAGATGATGCCGAAGACGTAGAAGACGTCGCTCCACAGGTGAATGAGTCCTGCGCCGAGGAAAATGAAGGCGGTGCGAGCGATGAGGGCAAAGACGATGCCGAACAGCAGTACCTTCTGCTGGTACTTCCTGGGGACGTTGAAGCTGGAGATAATCACCAGAAAGACGAAGAGGTTGTCGACCGAGAGAGCTTTCTCGGTGATGTATCCGGCGTAATACTCCGTGGCGTGGGCGGTGTCGCCGAAGATGACGAACACGAGCCCGAAGAGCAGAGCGATGCTGATGTAGAACGCTGACCAAATGCCCGCTTCTCGCAGCGTGGGCTCATGTGCTTTACGCACGTGGGCGAAGAAGTCGAAGGCGAGCAAGCCCGCGATCGCGATGAGGGTCAGTGTCCAGACCAGAGGGGTGATCTCCATGGCGGAGGCCTACTTTCGAAACTGCGACGGATATGGGTCATCGTCGCGAGTCTCTCCGCCCGGTCCCGCTGGTCTCCCAGTCGGTCGCAGACTGCCGTGCCCGGCGAAGCGGCGTCGCTTCGCGTGCTGACGTTCACGGCTACAAGGGGTACTCCCTCACGCTGCATTAATGGTACACCTGAACTATGACGACGGAAGATGCTGAAAGCAACGTCACTGTGGTTCTCCAGGAGAGCGAGAGCCGGTTCGCCATCCTGGTGGGCGAGGAAATGGCCGGCCTGGCCGAATTCCGGGCGGCGCCGGGGATGCGGGCCTTCACCCACACTGAAGTCAGTGAGGCCCATCAGGGACAGGGTCTTGCCAAACGCCTGGTCTCCGCAGCGTTGAACGAGACCCGCAAGGAGGGTCTGAGCGTTCTGCCCTATTGCCCGATGGTGCGCGCCCTCATCGCGAAGAACTCCGAGTATCTTGACCTGGTTCCGGAGGCTCGCCGCGCCGAGTTCGGCCTCTGAGATCAGTTCATGAGGGGGCACCGGCCCCGGGGGGACTCTAAGAGGCAACCTCTCAGCCGGGTTCCTCCGGCAGCGGGAGGTAGCCTGGGACTTCATGCGGTGATGACGCCGGCAGAGGTGCCAGAGGTTCGATGCCGTCGTCGCGCCGTGTGATGCCCCGGGGCCTCCCTCATGCGGAGCTGTCTCATACGCGGTTGTCTGGCTCCAGGGTCTCTGATGGTCGAGGTCGCAGCGGACCGCCGGCACAGTACACCCTGCAGCCTGGCAGGTGCCGTCCCGGAACATGGGCGCATCACGAAGCCGCGCCGGAGGGTCGTGGCCTTCATAGGTGATGGTCAGCAGGTTCTTCGGCACCAGCGGGTCAGGGTCCACGCCCTGAGACGGGTTCTCAGGCGAGTCCTGGTAGATGAGCGTGTACCACTCGTGCTGAATGCCGGCGGCTGGGTCACACCCGGCTCGTGCGAGCACGCGTGCTTGGTCTGCCGGGAGGGCCCACGCCCGGTCCGCACTCACAACGGGGGTATCACGCGCCCCCGTGAGGGTCTCGGCCGGAATCATGATGGCGATCTTCGCCCCGGACAGCCCAGCGTCATCGCCAGAGCACGCAGGCGCCCCTTCACCGTCCTGCCCGAGAGTCCCCGCGCCGGTGAGCAGGGCGGTGAAGAGGTCGGCCTCACGCTGAGTCACGGTCCGGGAGTCTCCGGAGCAGCGCGCCAGCACGGTCCCACCAGCCTTCTCACCGACCATCCCACCGTCCGCCTCACCGGCTGTCTCACCGTTCGCCCCAGTCTCAGCCCCGCCCTGTCCGGCACAGGAACGGTTGCCCTGGCGCTGTGGGCCGCGGCGTAGAGATGTTTCTGGATCTGGGCCGCCGCCAACGTAGGGATACGGGCTTCGATATCGCTCATGCCGTCATCCCCGTGAACAATCCGCACGTACCGCGACTCATAGGCCTTCTCGCAGCGCCGGGCGTATTCCGCCTCGCCCAACGAGGCGACGGTGCGGTTCAACCAGGACTGCAGTTCTCCCGGATTCACCGAACCCGCATGCTGAGCGGCAGCCTGATCCACCACCGCACGGTGCTCGGCGGTGAGCATCCCGGAAGCGGTGGTGGCGATCTCACGCAGTCTGGGCATATCCACCACGCCCGAGAGGAAGGCGGCCCAAGTGCGGGGCAACTCGTCCTGGGAGTACTCTGCCGTGTTGAGCATCTGGGTCATGGTCCACTCCGAATACCCCAAGGCGAGGGCGGCGTGACGTACCGCTGCTTTCTCCGCCTCCGCACGGGCCAGGGTGGGCAGCCCGGTCGCCTGGGCCTCGTACCGTAACCGGGCCCGGTAGGCGACCAGCACCGCAAGCTTCCGGGCGGCGGCCTGCCGTTCAGCCTCCTGGTACTCCCGGGCCTGGAGGAGAGCTGGGTCTTCGGCGACGTGCTCCATGACACCACTCTAGGGAGATCCATAGGCATGCACTCTGTGACGCTGGACTGTGGGGAATCAGCGGCGCGCCGCGCCCGCAACGCTTTCCTTGGGGAAGACCACACGCGGGATCGCGACTTTTCCCCACCCGGTCCATCCCCCGGTTCCCTGTGGCACGCTGGAGGCAGCTATCCGCTGCAGACCGCAAGGAGACCACCATGACCGCTGCCGCAGAGACCGTCACCGAGGAACCACCCCGCTGCCCTTGGGCCGGGAGCGACGCTGCAATGCAGGCCTACCACGACACCGAATGGGGCTTTCCAGTGGCCGATGACCGGCGGCTCTTCGAGAAGCTCTGCCTGGAGAGTTTTCAGTCGGGACTGAGCTGGCGGACCATCCTGCACAAGCGGGACAACTTCCGTGCAGCCTTTGCGGACTTCGACATCAGCAAGGTTGCCGCCTTCGATGACGACGCCGTGGAACGCCTGCTCGCCAACGCCGGCATTATCCGCAACCGCGCTAAGATCGAGGCGGCCATCAACAACGCCCGGCAAGCCCAGGAGCTGATCAGCCGTGAGGGATCGCTGGCAGGATTCCTCTGGACCTATGAACCCTCCATGGCGGAGCTGGGCGCGCCCCAGGAGCTGACCACGGTCCCCTCAGCCGCCGCATTGGCTACGGTGCTGAAGAAACAGGGCTGGAAGTTCCTCGGCCCCACCGCGGTCTTCGCCTTCATGCAGTCCATGGGCCTGGTTAACGATCACACGTATGATTGTCATATTCGGCAGCGGGTCGCCAAGGCACTGGCACACTTTGCCCGGCCCTGAGCACGGGCTGTCACTCGACGGCCTTGAGCTGCCGCAGCTCCTTCTTCAGGTCACCGATCTCATCGCGTAGGCGAGCGGCCAGCTCAAAGTTCAGTTCCTCGGCCGCGTTGTGCATCTGTTGGGTCAGCTGAGCAATAAGATCCGCCAGATCAGTCGCGGGCGTCTTCGCGGCCACGGAGTCGGCACCAGCAGCCTGCCCTGCGGCCGTCTGCGCAGCGTCGCCGTCGTCGTCCTTCTGGAAACCGGTCCAACCGCGCTGTCCCTTGCCGTAGGTGAAGCCCGTGGCCAGACCGCCCATTCCCTGCAGGAGGTCCGCCGTATCCGCGTCCTCCCGAGCGAGCTGATCGGTGATGTCGGCGATCTTCTTCTGCAGCGGGCGCGGATCAATGCCGTGCTCCTTGTTGTACGCGACCTGAATCTCACGACGGCGCTCGGTCTCGTCGATGGCCCGCCGCATGGAATCGGTGATCTTGTCCGCGTACATGTGCACTTGCCCAGAAACGTTACGGGCAGCACGTCCGATCGTCTGGATGAGCGAGGTCGTGGAGCGCAGGAAACCTTCCTTATCCGCGTCCAGGATCGCCACCAGAGAGACTTCGGGCAGGTCCAACCCCTCACGGAGCAGGTTGATGCCCACGACGACGTCATAGGTTCCCTTGCGCAGCTCGCGCAGGATCTCCACACGCTTGAGGGTGTCCACGTCCGAGTGAAGATACTCGACCTTCACCCCGTGCTCCAGCAGGTACTCGGTGAGGTCCTCCGCCATGCGCTTGGTCAGGGTCGTCACCAGCACGCGCTCATTCTTG
Source organism: Nesterenkonia flava (assembly GCF_031432335.1). Classification (NCBI taxonomy): domain Bacteria; kingdom Bacillati; phylum Actinomycetota; class Actinomycetes; order Micrococcales; family Micrococcaceae; genus Nesterenkonia; species Nesterenkonia flava. Next base: position 24,172 of record NZ_JAVKGT010000031.1, read on the forward strand.
GCGGTCCTGTCGCGGATCTCCCCGAGAAGGTCATCGATCTGGCCCTTAGTGGGCTTGACGACGATTTCCGGATCCACCAGGCCTGTAGGACGAATGATCTGCTCCACCACACCGTCGGCTTGCCCCAGCTCGTAGCTGCCGGGGGTTGCCGAGAGGTAGACCGTCTGGCCGATCCGCTCCAAGAACTCATCCCACTTCAGGGGTCGGTTGTCCATGGCGGAAGGCAGCCGGAAGCCATGCTCCACCAGGGTGCGCTTACGCGACATATCGCCCTCGTACATACCGCCGATCTGCGGAATGGTCACATGCGACTCGTCGACGATCAGCAGGAAGTCGTCCGGGAAGTAGTCCAGCAGACAGTGCGGTGCAGAGCCCCGCGGGCGTCCATCGATGTGCAGCGAGTAGTTTTCGATGCCGTTGCAGAAGCCCATCTGCTGCATCATCTCGAGGTCGTAGGTGGTGCGCATGCGCAGCCGCTGGGCCTCCAGCAGCTTGTTCTGAGATTCCAGCTCCGCCAGCCGCTCACGCAGCTCATCCTCGATGCTGGTGATGGCCTTGGCCATGCGGTCGTCACCGGCCACATAGTGGCTGGCGGGGAAGATGTACATCTCTTCCTCTTCGCGCACCACCGTGCCGGTAAGCGGGTGAAGGGTGTAGATGGCTTCGATCTCGTCGCCGAAGAACTCGATGCGGACCGCGAGCTCCTCGTACATCGGGATGATCTCCACGGTGTCCCCGCGCACGCGGAAGGTGCCGCGGTGAAAGTCCGTGTCATTGCGCACGTACTGCATGCCGACGAACCGCCGCAGCAGCTGGTCGCGCTCGATGACGTCCCCGCGCTTCAGCGGCACCATCTGCTTGATGTACTCCTCCGGAGTGCCCAGGCCGTAGATGCAGGAGACCGTGGCCACCACGACGACGTCCCGGCGAGTCAGCAGCGCATTCGTGGCGGAGTGCCGCAGCCTCTCCACCTCGTCGTTGACGGAGGAGTCCTTTTCGATGAAGGTGTCTGTCTGGGGCACATAGGCCTCTGGCTGGTAGTAGTCGTAGTAGGAGACGAAGTACTCGACCGCATTGTTGGGCAGCAGCTCGCGGAACTCGTTGGCCAGCTGCGCTGCCAGGGTCTTGTTCTGGACCATGATGAGGGTGGGTCGCTGCACGCGCTCAACCAGCCAGGCCGCGGTAGCAGACTTACCGGTGCCGGTGGCGCCCATGAGGACCACGTCCTTCTCACCGGCCTCGATACGCTCGGCGAGCTCCTCGATCGCCTTGGGCTGATCGCCGGAAGGCTGGTACGGGCTCTCGACCTTGAAAGGGGCCACCGTCCGACTGATCTTGGGCGCAAGACTCATACCGACAAGGCTACTCTTCCCGCCTGAGACGCTGATGAAGGTTCACCATCAGCTCATCAACCCTGGCCTGCAGTTCCTCCAGCGTTCCGGAGTTCTCCAGCAGCACGTCCGCCACGGCGGCTCTCTCCGCGTCAGTAGCCTGCGAGGCAATTCGGGACTCGGCCTCCTGGCGAGACATTCCTCGACGCTCCATCATGCGACGAATGCGCGTCTCCGCCGGGGCCTGAACGACGACGACGACGTCGAAGCGGTCCTGCTGCCCGGTCTCCACCAGCAGCGGGATGTCCTCGACCACCACCGCTCCCCCGGCTCCGGCGTCAGCTGCGGCCGCCTGTCGCAGGCGGGCCGCCTGGGCGCGGACCCTGGGGTGCACGATGGCGTTGAGACGCTCCCTTGCGTCATCGTCTGCGAAGACGATCCGCCCCAGCTCCGGGCGGTTCAGGCTCCCGTCAGGGTGCAGGACCCCGCCCCCGAAGGCGCGCACCACCTCCGCCAGGCCCTCACTTCCGGGTTCGAGCACCTGACGAGCCAGCAGATCGGCATCGATCACCGCCGCACCGCGCTCCGCCATGCGCGCAGACACCGCCGATTTTCCTGAGGCGATGCCCCCGGTGAGTCCCACTGACAGCACATCTCCCATAGTGTCCACAGTCTAGAAGCTTCATGTCCCGCACGCCGAAGGCCCGCCCCTGGAGTGCGGGACGGGCCTTCGGATGAGCAGGAACGCGGCTCAGGTGCGCGGCGGGATCTCCGTGGAACCGGGATTGGTGAGATCCACCGTGGGGGTCTCACCGGTTCGGATTCGGTACTCCTCCACCACCGGCGGCTGCTCCACGTGTTCGATCTCCGGCGCGTTCTCCGGCTGGGTGCCCTCGGCATAGTCCGGGGCAACCACCGCTTCTGCCAGGGAGCCGTCAGCCTCTTCCATGCGGCGCTCGTACTCTTCGGGCGGCAGGGTCTGCAGCCAGCGCCGGCTGCGCAGGAAGCCGAGCTCGCCGGCGTCCTCCTTCATCGCGCGCTGGAGGCTGTACATCATGAAGAAGGCCAGCACGAAGAACGGGAGGCCGAAGAAGAGAGCCACATCGCGCAGCACGTTCAAACCGCCCTCGCCGGTAGCCACCAGCAGCACGGCGGCCACGAGTCCGATGTAGATCGTCCAGATGGCACGCTGGTGCGGGGCCGTGGTTCCCTTGGGGCGGCCCTCGCCGTCATAACCGTTGCACATATCGTCAAGCACCAGTGCCGCGGAATCCAGCGACGTGATGAAGAAGATGCCCACCAGCATGATGGCGATGGCTGAGGTCAGTGTGGCCAGCGGAAAGTGCTCAAGGAAGGCGAACATGGAGGTTTCCGAGCCGCCCTCCATTACTCGGCCGACCAGCCCGCCTTCGCCGTTGAGCTCGATGTCGAAGACACCGGCGCCCCAGATGCCGAACCAGATGATGGTGAAGAGGGTCGGCAGACCAAGCACACCGGCCACGAACTGCCGGACACTGCGGCCCCGGGAGATTCGGGCGATGAAGATGCCCACGAAGGGCGCCCAGGCGATGGTCCATGCCCAGTAGAAGATGGTCCAGCTCTGCTGCCAGCCGGTGTCAGCGAAGGTGTCGTTCCACAGCGCCACCTCGGGAAGCAGGGACGCATAGACGCCGGCAGACTCGATCATGCCGCGCAGCAGGAACACGGTGGGCCCAGTGACGAGAATGAACAGCAGCAGCAGGATGGCAGTGTAGATGTTGAAGTTCGACAGGCGTTTAATGCCCTTGTCGATGCCCAGGACTGCCGAGATCGTCGCGACCACCGTCACCACACCGATGATGACCAGCTTCGCCCAGTCCTCTTCCGACATGTCGAAGCGGGCGGCCAGGCCGGAGTGAATCTGGGTGGTGCCCAGGCCAACGGACATCGCGATGCCGAAGATGGTGCCCACAATCGCGAAGATGTCGATGGCCTTGCCAATGGGCCCGTGGATGCCGTCACCCAGGATCGGCTGAAAGAGGGAGGAGACCCGCGGGGGCAGGTTGCGTTTGTAGATGAAGTAGGCGAAGGCCAGTCCCGGGAGCGCAAAGATCGTCCAGGTGTGGAGGCCGAAGTGGTAGAGGGTGAAGCCCATGGCCTCTGACGCCGCTTCCGCGGTGCCGCCGACGATCACCTGATCCATGACGCCTTCAATGGCGTGGACAAGCTCGGAGTCCCCGGCCGCCTGTGCGGCTTCCAGAGCCGCCTCCTCGCTCCCCGCCGAGCTGATGGCTGCTTCCGCAGCTGCCTCATCCTCGGCACTAATGCCGCGCGGCGGATTAGTGAAGTGGTTCGCCGGCTCTGCTACGGCCCAGAACATGAGGATCGTGCCGATTCCGGCGGCGAAGAGCATGCCGAACCAGGACATATCCGAGTGCTGAGGCTTCTCATCATCCTGACCCAGTTTCAGCCGGCCGAAGCGGCTGAGCGCAATGTAGACCAGGAAGATGAGGAAGATCGTGACACCCAGGATGAAGAACCATCCGAAGTAGTCGAAGATGAAAGTCGCCGTGTTGCCCCAGAAACTCCCCATCTCTTCAGGGATGATGAGCGTCACGACCACAAAGATCAGCATGATCGCCGAGGACGCGAAGAACAGCAGCGGGTTTGTCCGCAATCTGAAAAGGTCGTGGACCTTATCGAGCATTGGTGCCTTTCGTGAGAAACGTCGGGTCTCTCAATGTCGTCGCCCCACTATGGATCGGAATCACAGCGGGCGCCCAACCAGGCTCTGACCCTCTTTCGGCGCAGGCCGAGCTGGGCGTTTCGGCACCACGCTAGGAAAGTTTCCCCCGGAAATCACCCCGAAAAGCCTGTAGATTCCCTGAAGCCGCAGTATTCACGCGCCCGGATCCCCTCTGTGGCGGGGCTTCAGCAGTGAGGTCTCAAGATCATAACGATGTGAGCATTTGGGTCGAGATACGAGAAAACCCGCCCCACCACAGGTGGGACGGGTTTTCTCTGATCAGCTGAAATCAGCTGGTAACAATCACTTGCCGGTGAGCTTCTCGCGCAGAGCAGCCAGAGCCTCGTCGGAGGCCAGGGTGCCTGCATCCTCGCCGCCGGCGGGAGCAGAGGAGTAGTTCGAGGGAGCCGGCTCGGAGGACTTGCGCGCTCCGCCGCCCACCGAAGCCTCGGCAGCTGCCTCGGCGTCGGCGTCGATGGCCTTGCGGACCTGCTCCTTGTGAGCCTCCCAGCGCTCCTGAGCGGCGGCGTACTGGGCCTCCCAAGCAGCACGCTGCTCGTCGTAGCCCTCCATCCACTCGTTGGTCTCGGGATCGAAGCCCTCGGGGTACTTGTAGTTGCCCTCTTCGTCGTACTCGGCGTCCATACCGTAGAGCGCGGGGTCGAACTCTTCGGCGTCGGGGTCCACGCCCTCGTTGGCCTGCTTCAGCGAGAGGCTGATGCGGCGGCGCTCCAGGTCGATGTCGATGACCTTGACGAACACCTCGTCGCCCACGGAGACAACCTGCTCGGCCAGGTCCACGTGTCGGACTGCTAGCTCGGAGATGTGCACCAGACCCTCGATGCCGTCCTCGACGCGCACGAAGGCACCGAAGGGCACCAGCTTGGTGACCTTGCCGGGCACGATCTGGCCCAGAGCGTGCGTGCGGGCGAAGGTCTGCCACGGGTCTTCCTGGGTGGCCTTCAGGGACAGGGAGACGCGCTCGCGGTCCATGTCCACCTCGAGCACCTCGACGGTGACTTCCTGCCCGACCTCGACAACCTCGTTCGGGTGGTCGATGTGCTTCCAGGACAGCTCGGAGACGTGCACCAGGCCGTCCACGCCGCCCAGGTCCACGAAGGCACCGAAGTTGACGATGGAGGACACGACGCCGTTGCGGACCTGACCGCGCTCCAGCTTGTTGAGGAAGGAGGAGCGGACCTCGGATTGGGTCTGCTCCAGCCATGCACGGCGGGACAGCACCACGTTGTTGCGGTTCTTGTCCAGCTCGATGATCTTGGCTTCGATCTCCTGGCCGATGTAGGGGGCCAGATCGCGCACGCGGCGCATCTCCACCAGGGAGGCGGGGAGGAAGCCGCGCAGGCCGATGTCGAGGATGAGGCCGCCCTTGACGACCTCGATGACGGTGCCGGTGACGACGCCGTCCTCCTCCTTGATGCGCTCGATGTCGCCCCAGGCGCGCTCGTACTGTGCGCGCTTCTTCGACAGAATCAGGCGGCCTTCCTTGTCCTCCTTCTGGAGAACCAGGGCCTCGACCTGATCACCGACGGCGACGACCTCGTCCGGGTCAACATCGTGCTTGATGGACAGCTCGCGGGACGGGATGACGCCTTCAGTCTTGTACCCGATGTCCAGGAGGACTTCGTCACGGTCAACCTTGACGATGGTGCCTTCGACCATGTCGCCGTCGTTGAAGTACTTCATGGTCGCGTCGACGGCGGCGAGGAACTCCTCGGCGCTTCCGATATCGTTGATGGCGACCTGCGGGGCACCGGGTGCGGTTGCGGTGGTGGTCATGTAGTAGGGGCTCCGATGATGGATTGTTGAGTTGGTCAGTGCACGGTCTTGCTTGAGGCACAAGGCCCCGCACCGAGCGATGGACAGGTAACAGTCTGAAGATCGACTCTGTGCGCAGAACGCGCCCGGCCAGTCTATACTGCTGCGGCAATCTCCTTCAACTGTGCTAGACGGGCTCTCGTCGCACGGCGCGCACGGAAGGGCGGAGATTCTCAGAAGTGGGTGGCGCAGTATGGCGCGGTGGGCAGATCAAACGTCGCGGAGAAGGCCTTCCAGTCGGCGTCGTCGGCGCCGGTGATCCGTCCGGCAGCGCGCATGGTAAGCACTGAGACATCGCCCAGGTACAGCGCGCCGAGCGTTTCGGCATCCATGGTGAAGTGCTGCTTACCGGGGGTTGGGACGGAAGCCACCTGGGCTGTGCCGCTGTTGACCGTGACCGCGAAGGTGCCGTCGCAGATCTCCAGGGGGTCGGTGAGGGTGAGCGTGAACTGGCCGTCAGCGCCCCAGGCCCGCCCCTGCAGCGCGGTCATGGGATTGAGGATTCGCACCCAGAGCATGTCGTTGATGTTCCGGGTCGCCCGGGTTCGCGGTGTCAGCAGCGCCTGGGTGAGAGGATCCTCCGCGGGAGCGGTGTGCCAGGTGGCCCGGTGCACGATGTCGAGATCGGCGATGAAGCGCCACAACTCAATGCTGCTGCGCGGATCCGCGGCCACCAGGCTGGAAATGCGCATCGTGGTGGGTTCAGCCTCCCAGCCCTCGAAGCTGTAGACCACATAGCCTCCGAGGGTGCCGTCGTCGTGCACATGGACGGCGCCGCGGAGCTTCTTGTCGCTGGAGCTGAAGTCGTCGGGGGCCCATTCTGCGGTGTCGTGCCGGTAGTACCTCTCCTGACGATCGACCGATCCACGCGTGCCGGCGTGGAAGGCGGCGAAGATGCGTTCGAAGGCCTCGCGGCCCTTGGTGGGGTCGATGACCAGGACCCGGCCGGTGGGCGGGGTGCGCAGGGCGAATCCCTCTCCCCCGGGGCGCAGATCCAGTTCAATCTCAGCTTCTCTGGTGGCTACACCGAATCCGAAGCGCCCGTAGATGGGCCCTTCACTCGCAGTCAGTGCCGCCACGGGCATCCCGTCGGACACGGCCCGGGCCAGCGCGCTGGTCATCATGTGCTTGAGGATGCCGCGTCGGCGAAAGCTGGGACTGACCCCGACCCCGGTGATGAGCCGGGCCGGAAGCAGGTCAGGCCCGGCGGCGTTGAGAGTCTTGTCGTAGTCGACGAACGTGCCTACCGGATGCTCTGCATCGAACCCGAGCGTCTCGTACGTCTCGCCCCAAGGCTCCAGGGAGGCAAATCCCGGGTCAAGATAGACCCCGTGCAGCTGCCGCCCGTCGGCGACGGAGGCGGCCACTGAACGACGCACCTGCTCGGTGCTCTTCCAGCCGTGGTAGAAGTTGTAGCTCACCGTGCGCACAAAGGCCTCGGTCGCGGTCTCGGGTGTTCCGTCCGGGCTCTGGGCCGCCGGAAAGCTGCGGGACACCAGCCCCTCGGCCAAGGGGGCGATGGCGGGGATGCGGGGCGCGAAGTCGATGCTCACAGTGTCAGCCTAAAGCCCGCGCCGCTGGAATTCCCCCGTCTTCCGACCGGCCTCGCGCATGGCTCTCCACCTTCCGCACCCCACCTATGCACCGCAGCCGCCGTGTGAAGTCTCAAGACATCGGTGACAGTTCCGTATCAACACATCGGTGACAGAAC
>NZ_JAVKGT010000032.1:0-31760 GCF_031432335.1 Nesterenkonia flava
CCCCAGCACTGGGAAGCAGGCCTACTCAGCAACACATTTATGGCCTATAACCCCCGGAGTCCCTAGATGTCCGACGCGGTCGCCGTGGCCTCCATGTGAGCCTGCAGCATCTCGACAACGAAATCGTGGTCCTCCAGCTGGGGGAGCCCCGAGACACCCACAGCGCCGACGACGCCGACACCCTTCACCGTGATCGGGAAGACCCCTCCGTTACCGGCGATCTCGCGCGGATCCAGGCGTGAGTCCGCCTCAAACGTCCACCCCCGGCGCCTGAACTGCTCCCCGACTCCGAGCGAAGAGCGGCTGTAGTGCACCGCGGCGCGTGTCTTCCGTTCCAACCAGGCGTCGTTGTCCGCGCTGGAGCCCTCCAGAGCTGCGTGGAAGACCCGCTGGGCGCCCACCACAATGCCGATCACCACCGGCAGGCTCCGCGCTCGCGCAGCCTCGCGCATGCGAGTGCCCAGGGCCCACGCATCGTCGCGGGTGAACGTCGAGAGCACCAGCGCCCGCTCCTGGGACACCACGAGGTCGTACAGCCCGGGCGTGCCGAGCTCGTAATCGCTGACCCGTTCCATTCAGGCCTCCGAGGAGGCGGCCCACATGTTGAGGCCGCCGTCTTGGGCGTACTGGTCGATCTCCTCCAGCTCGGCGGCCGTGAGCTCAGGGCCCTCCAGAGAGGCGACGACGTCGTCGAGCTGCTCTGTCCGGCTGGCTCCGATCAGCAGAGAGGTGATCCGCGGATCCCGCAGAGCCCAGGTCAGCGCCATCTGGGCCAGCGTCTGACCGCGTCGTTCCGCAATGGCGTTCAGGGAACGTATACGGTCCAGGTTTTCCTCGCTCAGCATGCCCTCACGCAGGGTCTTGCCCTGGGTAGCGCGTGAGCCCTCCGGGATCCCGTGGAGGTACTTATTGGTCAGCAGACCCTGAGCAAGTGCGGAGAAGGCGATGACGCCGACTCCCTCCTGCTCCGTGGTCTCCAGCAACGAGGGGCTTCCCTGCTCGATCCACCGGTTCAGCATGGAGTAGGAGGGCTGATGAATCAACAGCGGGGTCCCCAGACGCCGCAGCTCCTGGGCCATCTGCTGGGTGCGCGCAGCCGAGTACGAGGAGATTCCCACGTAGCGAGCCCTCCCCGAGCGAACCGCCTCATCCAGTGCCGAAGCGGTCTCTTCGATGGGGGTCTCAGGATCGAAGCGATGGCTGTAGAAGATGTCCACGTAGTCCAGCCGCAGACTCTCCAGGGAGATGTCCAGACTGTCCAGAATGTTCTTGCGCGTGCCCCCGGTGCCGTTGGGCCCGGGAACGAACGGATAACCGGCCTTGGTGGAGATGAGCAGCTCCTTGCGCAGGCCAGCGAAGTCCTCTGCGAGGATCCGTCCCACGTTCTTCTCGGTGGAGCCCTGCGGGGGACCGTAGCCGTTGGCCAGGTCGAAGTGAATGATCCCCAGGTCAAAGGCGTGCCGCAGCAGCTCACGCTGCTTCATCAGAGGCGTATCGTCACCGAAGTTGTGCCAGGTGCCCAGGGAAATGGCCGGCAGGCGAAGTCCGCTCACCCCGACCTTGCGGTACTGCATACGCTCGTAGCGTTCAGCTGCCGGACTGTAGGGGGGCTGAATGGAGTAAGGCATAGTCAGAGCTCTTTCAGATGGTGATGTGGTGGGTGAGGGGACAGCGGTCAGTGTCGGGAGAGAGCCGCCAGCAGGGGTAGCTGCTCGGGGTCCTTCAGGGCAGATCCGACGGCGATGACCGAGGCTCCGGCGGACAGATACTGTGCCGCGTTATGGGCGTTCATCCCGCCGGTCGCGACAAAGCTCACCTCAGGGAAGGGGCCCTTCATCGCGGTGAACCACCCCGCGCCCAGGTCGGAGGCCGGAAAGGCCTTGACGACGTTGATCCCCAGCTTCAGGCAGGCCTGAATGTCGGTGCCGGTGGCGACTCCGGGTACATGGGGCAAACCGGCGGCGAGACTTGCTTGCGCCACGTCAGGGTCAAAGCCCGGCGCGACGGTGAAGGAGGCCCCGGCCTGCACGGCGGAGTCCAGGCGCACCGCGTTGATGACCGTACCTGCGCCGACGCTCCGCCCCTCGGCAGCCGCCGCAGAGGCCACGTAGTGGAGTGCGCGGAGCCCGTCGTCGTCCTGGATGGGAATCTCTACGCAGTCGATGCCCAGGTCCCAGGCGCGGCGTGTGAGCTCCAGGGACTCCTCGGGTGAGTAGCCCCGGAGGATCGCCATGACCGGGGTTTTCTTGAACACCTGCTCGTACCAGGTCCTTATGGTCTCCATCCCACACTCCTTGAAATGCTCCGGGTGACGTCCTCCAGGCGGGGGAGAAGCTCCTGGAGTGCCGTTAGATCTGCTTGTGCTTTGATCGCCGTGATGGACACGGCGCCGTTGACGTTGCCCAGGGCGTCTCGTATGGGCATGGCCACACAGTTGACGTAGTCTTCGAATTCGCCGTCGTCCTGGGCCCAGCCGCGCTCACGGATCGCGACGAGTTCGGCATCAAGCTGCTCGCGGGAGGCCAGTGTGGTCTCCGTGAAGGTGTCGAACTCGTAGTCGGCGAGCATGCGTTCGACCTGCTCCTGATCCTGATAGGCCAGAATGGCTTTGCCCACGCCCGAGGTGTGCAGGCGCACTCGCTGCCCCACCTGGGAGTACATCCGCACGGTGCCTGGCTGTTCGATCTTGTCCGCGTAGACGACCTCACTGCCCTCCAGTGCTGCCAGGTGGATGGTGTGCCCGCAAGCCTGACCCAGCTGGGTCAGCACAGGCCTGGCCACCGCCCGGAGGTCGAACTGCTCCGCGGCCACAGCGGCGAGCCCGGCCAGGCGGTATCCGATGCTGTAGGAGCCGTCAGCGTTGCGCCGGGTCAGGCCGCTCTCGGTCAGTGCCTGGAGGATCCGCAGCGCCGTGGAACGGTGAACGCCGAGGAGCTCAGCGATCTCGGACTGCGTGCGCGGACGGACACTGACGTGCTCCAGTACGTGGGCAGCACGATGAATGCTCTGCGACATGCGGTCAGTATCCCACCCGGTCAGCGGTGATCGGCGGGGGATTCTCAGCGGCCCGCGGCACAAAATCCTGGGTGCTGCGCAGCGCTCTCGCGGCGGTGTCGTGTCCACGCAGCAGACGCTCGGCGGGGCCTTCTCCGTCCAGCAGCGCGCCCAGATACCCCGCGGTGAAGGCGTCACCGGCTCCCACGACTTCGACGACGTCGACCCGGTGGGCGGGAACAAAGACCTTCTGACCCTCCGGGCTGACCTCAGTGGCGCCGTAGTCACCGTCTTTGACGATGAGCCGGCCACTGATCTTCAGCTGATGCCGAAGCTCGTCCGGGTCACCGATGCCCCAGAGTGTCTCGGCCTCATCGCGACCGACGAAGACCAGGTCCGCCTGAGCGGCGTATCCGGCGAGTACGGGTCCTGCAGTGGCCGGATCCCACAGTCCGGGGCGGTAGTTCACATCGTAGGAGACCAGAACCTGGTGCTCCCGGGACCACGCGAAGACGGCCGAGAGTAGCTCCCGGCAGCTCTGGGAGAGCCCTGCAGTGATGCCGCTGATGTGGATGATCCCGGCGCCGGCAGGGTCCAGACGATCCAGCATCTCCGGTCCCATCGTCGAGGCCGCCGATCCGGACCGATAGAAGTAGACCGTGGTGGCCTGGTCGCCCGGATCCTTGAAGTACACCCCGGTAGGGGCGTGGGGGTAGAGCTCAACCTGTGAGGTGCCGACCCCGTAGTGGGAGACATGATCCAGGATCCGCTGACCCAGCGGATCGTCTCCTAGGCGGCTGACCCACTCCGAGCGGTAGCCGGCGTCGGCGAGATACAGCGCAACAGTGCATTCCGCGCCGCCGGCGTGTATCCCAAACTCCTGGGCCTCGCGCAGCGACTGAGCGGTGAGTGGGGTGACCATGGCCATCGTCTCGCCGATGGAGATCACGCGATGATCAGCGGACAGGGGAGTGTTCTTCTGCACGTCGGGCAGACCGTCCCTTCAGGAATCGAAGAATGGTGGGGGCGCACAGGGCCAGCAGGCTCAGTGCCAGCAGGGCGGTGGCGATCGGGCTGTGGAAGATCGCGAAGGGCCCGTCGATCAGCAGCGCCCGTCGGAGGTTGCTCTCGGCGAGCGGGCCCAGAATCAGGCCCAGGACCAGTGGCCCGGCGGGGAAACCCCATCGCTTCATGCCGAGGCCGATCACGCCGAAGACCAGCATGATGAGCACGTCGAAGACGTTGTTCTGCACCGCGTAGGTGCCCACCATGCAGAAGATGAGGATCACCACGGAGAGTACGGTGCTGGGCAGCGTCAGCAGTTTGATGACTCCCTGCATACGCACCAGGCTCAGCGCCAGGGCGGCGAAGACGGCAAGGATCATGATCGCGCTGATGGTGAAGACCAGGTCCGGCTGCTGGGTGAACAGCTCCGGACCAGGACGCAGTCCCCACACGATCATGGAGCCAATCATCACGGCCATCACCGAGTCACCGGGCACGCCGAGGGCCAGGGTGGTGGTCACCGCCCCGCCCATGGTGGCGGTGCTGGCTGAGTCCGGGGCGGCCACGCCTTCTAGGGAACCCTTGCCGAACTTCTCCGGATGCTTGGAGGCTCGCCGTGCCTGGTCCCAGGCGATGATGCCGGCAATGTCACCACCGGCAGCTGGTACGACGCCGACGGCGGCACCCACACCAGTGCCGATACCGGTGGGCTTGATCATCTCCCGCCCCTCCTGGCGGTTGGGCCACCAGCGGCCCAGCTGAGTGATGGGCTTGGCATCGGCAGTGGGGGAGGACTCGATGAACCGATTGAAGACTTCGGCAAGTCCGAAGACGCCGATGATGACTGCGATGAACGACAATCCGGAGGAAAGCTCGTTGATCCCGAAGGTGAAGCGCGCCTCACCCGAGATCGGATCACGTCCGATGGTTCCGAGGAACAGCCCGAAGGCTCCCATGGCCAGGCCCTTGGCTACCTTGCCGCCGGAGACTCCGACCATCATCGTCAAGCCGAACAGCACGAGGGTGAACAGCTCAATGGGGCCGAATCGCAGGGCGATTTCTGCCACCGGCTGGGCAAAGAAGATCAGGATCATGATGCCGGCCAGGCCGCCGATCGCGGAGACCAGCGCCGAGCTGGTCAGGGCGACGCCAGCACGCCCGGACTGCGCCATGGGATAGCCGTCGAACGTCGTCGGTATCGAGGCCGGGGTCCCTGGGGTGTTGACCAGGATGGCGGGTACCCGGTCCCCGAACTGGGCGGCGACGTAGATGGAGAGCAGCACCGCCAGTCCGGGGACGGGATCCAGGGTCAGGGTGAAGCCAGCTGCTAGAGCCACCGCCATCGTGGCGGTGATCCCCGGCACGGCACCTACCAGGGTGCCCAGCAGAGTGCCCAGGATGAGGCACAGGATCACTACGGGGTCGGCAAGGGCCTCAAGGCCCGTCAGCATGGTGCTCATAGCGGCACCCTCAGCAGCATTCCGAAGACGCCGTAGAGCGCGGCGGTGATGATTGCCGGTGTCAAAATCAGGTGCTTCCATCCGCGGTGGCCCAGGACCAGCATGAGACCTACCAGCAGAGCCGGGGTCACCACCAGAAAGTGCATCTGGTACCAGGCCCAGCCGTAGGCGACGATGAGTCCCAGCACCGCGGTCAGACGGAGCACGCCCTGCCGGCGCACCGGGTCAACCTCCACTGCGGGCGGTTTCAGGCCCCCGGAGACCGCGATGGCCAGGCCTAGAACCACCAGGGCGCCGGCCATCACGGTAGGCCACCAGCGGGCCCCGAATTCCCCGGAGTCGCGAGCTGACGAGAGTTGGGAGACCAGGACCAGGGCAATAACCCCCAGGAGCACCACGCCGGCGCCGATGAGTATCTCGGCTCGGCGAGTCGAGGTGCGCTCCCGAGTCTCTTGGGCAGCCTCCGGAGCGACCGTCTGCGGCGCGGGGACAGAGTCCGTACGCATCTCTTTCACGTGTTCTGACACCTGGGTCATCAGTCGCCCAGCAGCTCGGCGAAGCGGTCAGCTTCCTCCTGGACGAAGGCTGTGGCCTCCTCGGAGTTCTTGTAGAGAGGAATGTTGCCGCCGCTCTCGATGAACTCGGTGTACTCCTCGGAGCTCACTGCCTCTTCGATGCTGGACTCTAGGAATGCGGCGACCTCTTCGTTCAGCCCGGTGGGAGCCGCGATGACGGCCCAGCTGCCGATGACGACGTCGTAACCCTGCTCAGTGGCGGTGGGCACGTCTTCCAGCGCCGGAGCCTGCTCCTCGGTGAAGACGGCCAGCACGCGGAGTCGGCCGTCGGCGTGTGCGGGGCTGGTCTCACCGATTCCAGCCACCACGGCGTCGACCTGTCCGGCGATCGCGGCGGAGACGGCAGGTGCGCCGCCGTCGTAAGGGACGCCCTGGAACTCGACGTCGGCAGCGTTGGCCAGTTCGTTGGCCCCGGCCTCCCAGATGGAGCCTGCTCCGGCGTTGGAGATTGAGATGCCGCCGGGGTTCTCGCGGGCGGCCTCGATAAGGTCCTCCAGAGTCTCGTACGGGCTGTCGGTGGGTACCGCGATGGTGCCCGGCTGGGAGTTCACCTGGCCGAGGAAATCGTAGTCCGCGGGGTCGATGTCGTAGTCGAGGTGACCCAGCATCGCGACCTCCACGGGGAAGACTGCGATGGTGTAGCCATCGGCGTCCTGCTGTGCCACGTGTTCCATGCCCACGGAGCCTGCTCCGCCGCCCCGGTTCTGGACGACCACGGAGACGTCCAGGGACTCCTCCATCTGGCTGGCAATGGTGCGGGCCGTGAGGTCCGTGGCGCCGCCGGCGTCCGTCGGAGTGTAGAGCGTGATGTCTTGGGTGGGAAAGTCCTCGGCTGCGGCTTCAGCGGTGTCGCTTCGATCCGCGCACCCGACGGCGACGAGGCCGACGGTGACCGCGGTAGCGAGGGTCAGGGTGGTGTTGATCCTGCGGGACATCGTTGTCCCCCTCTCTCTTCAATGTTGCGCTATATGCAACGCGATTGCGCTACGCACACACTATAGCCATGGTGATACGAGTCACACAAGCATGTGTGGCAAGATGGATGGACGTGCTTACGGGGTCGGTGAAATTCCGAACCGGCGGTCATAGTCCGCGACCCTCTGCTTACAGAGGCTGAACCGGTGGAATTCCGGTACCGACAGTCAGAGTCTGGATGGGAGTAGCACAGAAGGAGACTGATTGATGCCAGGGGCCGACGACGCCCACCACGGCCTGATGCGCCAGGCCCTCGACGCAGCCCTGCAGGGCCACAGGGGAGCAAACCCCCTGGTCGGAGCGGTGCTTGTTGATGACAACGGAGCTGTTCTTGCTACCGGTCACCATCGGGGAGCCGGGACCTACCATGCCGAACGCGATGCGATCGAGTCGGCGCGTGCCCGTGGTGTGACTGATTTTTCTGCCACGACGCTCTACACCACTCTTGAGCCATGCCGCCATGAGGGCCGCCAGCCCGCCTGTACCCGCCAGATTCTTGAGGCGGGAATCGGGCGCGTGACCTGCGGCGCCGCGGATCCCTCCGCCAATGGGGGAGGAGCCCAGCTTCTGCGTGAGGCAGGCCTGGACATCACCACCGCCGTGCTGGAGGAGGAATGCACGCGGCTAAACCACCGCTGGAACCTGGCGCAGATTCAGCACCGCCCGTTCGTGACCGTGCATCTGGCCCAAAGCCTGGATGCCCGCATTGCCGCGGCCGACGGCACCAGTCAGTGGATCACCTCCGCCCCGTCGCGGCAGCACACCCACCGGATCCGCGAGCGCGTGGACGCGATCCTGGTGGGCACCAATACCGCCGTCGTCGATGATCCGCGACTGACCGCCCGCACCGAGGACGGGGAGCTGGCCGAGTCCCAGCCCCTGCGGTGCGTCATGGGGCTGCGGGACCTGCCCAGGGGAGCGAAGCTCACCCAGGACAAGCCTGAGGGGCAGGGATGGATGCAGCTGCGCACCCGGGATCCCCTGGAGGCCCTGCGCACTCTCGCTGCGACCCGCCACAACGGCTACCCCGTCAAGCACGCCCTGGTCGAAGGCGGACAGAGCGTGTTGTCGGCGCTCTTCGCCGCCGACCTGGTCGATGAGATCTTCGCCTATATCGCCCCACTACTGCTCGGAGAAGGACGCAGCACCCTGGGGGATATCGGCGTCACCACCCTTGATGAGGCACTCCGCTTTCGCCTGGACCCCGCCGACGGGGGGCCGGTCACGCAGATGGGCCCGGACGTCTGCCTCCACCTGACCCCGGAAGGACCGTGAGCTGACATGTTTACAGGAATTGTGACCGGCACCGGCCGTGTCATCGACCGCAGCCCCGACCCCCTCAAGGGGGTAGAGCGGCTGGTCTTTGAAGCCCCGGGCCACGTCGAGGGCTTGGCACTGGGCGGCTCCATCGCCGTCAACGGTGCCTGTGTCTCCGCGGTGCAGATTCAGGGGGAGATCCTGACCGTGGAGCTCATCCCTGAGACGCTCAAGCGGACCACTTTCGGGGAGATCCAGGCCGGAGACCGCGTCAATCTGGAGCGCTGCCTCCCTGCCGGAGCACGGCTGGACGGGCATGTGGTCCAGGGGCATGTGGACGGTATTGGCACCCTGCTGGAGCGGGACCTCAACGACGGCCGGCACCGCTTCGGCCTCCCCGCAGAACTCGCCGGCTACCTGGCGGAGAAGGGGTCCATCGCCATTGACGGCGTCTCGCTGACCGTGACCGCCGTGGCCACCGACGACGACGGCACGCACTTCTTCGAGGTGGGCCTGATCCCCACCACGCTAAGCGACACGACGCTGGGCCAGCTCAGCATCGGCGCCCAGGTCAACCTGGAGATCGACGTGCTGGCCAAGTACGCCAAACGCATGCTTGAGTTCGGCGGCTTCCTTCCCTCCGGGGGCGACCCGGCACAGTCCCCGGGACACAGCCCCGCCGCATCGGCCGAACTGCCGGCGATCCCGCAGCCTGAGACACCTGCACCCGTGCTGGACCCGATCGAGACGGCACTGGCCCAGCTCCGGGCGGGACGTCCCGTCGTCGTCGTCGATGACGCGGACCGCGAGAATGAGGGAGACCTGATTCTGCCGGCCCAGGCAGCGACCGCGGAGCTGATGGGCTTCATGATTCGTCATACTTCCGGGGTGATCTGCGCCCCCATGAGCGCCGAGCGCGCCCGGCACCTGGGACTTCCACCGATGGTGGATGAGAACACCGATCCTAAAGGCACCGCATACACCATCAGCGCCGATGCCACCTCGGTCACCAGCACCGGCATCAGCGCTGAGGACCGCGCGATCACTGCCCGAGCCTTCGCCGATCCGGGCACCGGTGCCGAGGATCTGACCCGCCCGGGGCACATGTTCCCGCTCATCGCCAACGACCAGGGAGTGCTCGGGCGAGACGGCCATACCGAGGCTGCCGTGGATCTGTGCCGCCTGGCCGGCTACTCGGACGTGGGCATTATCGCCGAGCTCAACCACGACGACGGCACCATGATGCGTCTGCCGGCGCTGCGCGAGTTTGCTGATGAGCACGGTCTGGCGCTCATCAGCATCGCTGACCTCATCGCCTACCGAGGCGGAACCCCCAAACCGGACACGGTGCGGGAGTCTCTGCTGGCCGGCTGGGAACAGCCCCGTGAGAACGCCGAGGCCCTCGTCAGTGCCGGACCCGTAGTCAATCTCCCCACGGAGTACGGGGTCTTCGACGCTCAGGTCTGGACCGAGCGCACCACCGGACACGAGCACATGCTGCTCAGCGCCGGCACCCCGCTGAGCCACCAGAATGACGACGCCGGCGACGCTGACCCGCAGCCGCCCCTGGTGCGGCTGCATTCGGAGTGCCTCACCGGTGATGTGCTCGGCTCGCACCGCTGCGACTGCGGAACTCAGCTGGTCGCGGCCCTGGAGACCATCCAGCGTGAGGGCGGGCACCTGCTCTACCTGCGAGGGCACGAGGGACGCGGTATCGGCCTGGCCAACAAAATGCGCGCCTATAAGCTCCAGGAGGAGGGCGCCGACACCGTAGAGGCCAACGAGATGCTGGGCCTGGCCGCAGAGATGCGGGACTACACCGGAGCGGCCGCCATCCTGCACGCCTCGGGTATCAGGAGAGTGCGTCTGCTCACCAATAACCCTGCCAAGGTGGAGGCGCTGGCCAGCACCGGCCTCGAGGTCAGCCAGGTGCCCTCCGCCGGCATCGTGCAGGAGCATAATGAGCGGTACCTGCGCACCAAGCGTGACAAGATGCGCCACCTACTGGACCACCTGCAGCTCGACGAACAGGCCGAGCCCAGCGCCAGCGCCTCAGCGGCGCGCCCGTCGACACCGTAAAAGACCATCCTCACCGACACTGCAACCAAGGATTGAACCATGAGCTCCACCGGCACCCCCCAGATCGACGAGCACGAACTCAACGACCTCACCAAAGCCGCCTCGACGCTGGGACTGCGAGTCGCGGTCGTCGCCTCCCGCTGGCACGACACCGTGATGGGCGGACTCATCGCCGGAGCCGAGCGCTTCCTGGACTCGATCGGCATCACCGACTACACCCTCCTGCGGGCTCCCGGAAGCTTTGAGCTTCCCGTGATCGCCACCCACGCTGCTCACCACCACGACGTGGTGATCGCCCTGGGCGTGGTCATCCGCGGTGGAACTCCCCACTTCGATTACGTGTGCACTGCCGCCACCAATGGCCTGAGTCAGATCGCGGTGGAGACCGGCAAACCCGTCGGCTTCGGCCTGCTCACCTGCGACACGGAGCAGCAGGCTCTGGACCGTGCCGGACTGGAGGGCTCCCAGGAGGACAAGGGGTTCGAGGCCGCTCACGCCGCGGTGGCGGCCGCCGCCGAGATCGCCACGCTGGACCGGTAGGCTGTCCTACGTGAAGACCTTCGACGATCTGTTCCGCGAACTTGCCACCAAAGCTGAGACCCGTCCCGAGGGTTCCGGCACCGTCGCTGCACTGGACGCCGGAGTTCATCACATCGGCAAGAAGATCGTGGAAGAGGCCGCCGAGGTATGGATGGCCGCGGAGTATGAATCCGACGCGGCAGCGGCCGAGGAAATCTCCCAGCTGCTCTACCATCTCCAGGTCATGATGCTGGCCAAAGGGCTGACCCCCGAAGACATCTACCGCTACCTCTAGAAGGACCTTCCATGCTCCGCGTTGCCGTCCCCAATAAGGGCGCCCTCTCCGAGGCTGCCATGTCCATGCTCTCCGAGGCCGGATATCTCCAGCGCCGCGATCGCAAGCAGCTGCGTCTGCTTGACGAGGCCAACGGCGTGGAGTTCTTCTACCTTCGGCCCAAGGATGTTGCCGTCTTCGTGGGGCAGGGCATCATCGACTTAGGCATCACGGGTCGGGACCTGTTCGCCGACGCCCGTCTGGGCCACGGCGCGGAGGAGGTCATGGGGCTTGGATTCGGCCGTTCGACCTTCCGCCTGGCTGCACCCCAGGGCGCATTCAGCGCCCCCGAACAGCTGGCGGGCAAGCGGGTGGCGACCACCTACGACGGACTGCTCAGCGGCTGGCTCGAGTCGGCGGGAATCCGCGACGTCGACGTCGTGCACCTGGACGGTGCCGTGGAGTCCGCGGTGAGCCTGGGCGTGGCCGATGCTATCGCGGACGTGGTCGAGACCGGCAACACGCTCAAGGCCGCCGGGATGGAGACCTTCGGGCCCTCGATCCTGGAGTCCGAGGCGATTCTCATCTCCTCCTCGGAGGAGAACACCGTCTCCAACGGAGCGGCCCGGCTGATCCGGCGTCTGCAGGGCGTCATCGTGGCCCGTCAGTACGTGATGATGGACTACGACATCCGCCGCGAGCACCTCGAGTCCGCCATGGAGATCACCCCTGGTCTTGAGTCGCCGACGATCTCTCCGCTGGCCGATGAGAACTGGGTCGCGGTGCGGTCTATGGTGCCGGCCAAGGACACCAACCAGCTGATGGATGAGCTCTACGATCTCGGCGCCCGGGCTATCCTGGTCACCACCATTCACGCCTGCCGAGTCTGAAACGAGGGGACCCGCTTGAGTCTGGCCATCCGTGTCATACCGTGCCTGGACGTCGACGGCGGACGCGTCGTCAAAGGCGTCAATTTTGAGAACCTGCGCGACGCTGGGGATCCGGTGGAGCTAGCTCACCGCTACAACAGCGCCGGGGCTGATGAACTGACCTTCCTCGACGTCACGGCCTCCACCGCGGAGCGGGAGACCACCTACGACGTGGTCACCAAGACGGCCTCCGAGGTCTTCATCCCCCTGACGGTCGGGGGAGGCGTGCGTAGCGAGGATGATGTGGACCGGCTGCTGAAGGTCGGTGCGGATAAGGCCAGCATCAACACCGCTGCCGTGGCCCGGCCGGCGGCCATCAACGAGATCGTGGCCCGGTTCGGCAACCAGGTGCTCGTGCTCTCTCTGGACGCCCGCCGTTCCGAGCAGACCCCGTCAGGTTTCGAAGTCACCACTCACGGCGGCCGGCGCGGCACCGGCATCGACGCTCTGGACTGGTGCCGGGAGGCCTCCGAACGAGGAGTGGGAGAGATCCTCCTGAACTCGATCGACGCCGACGGCACCAAAGAGGGATTCGACACCGAGATGATCGCCGCGGTGCGAGCAGTCACCCGCGTGCCACTGATCGCCTCCGGGGGCGCCGGCAAGCCCGAGCACTTCCCCCCGGCGATCGATGCCGGGGCCGACGCCGTCCTTGCCGCCTCCATGTTCCACTTCGGCCCCGTCGACATGATTGCCCGGGTCAAGGAAGCCATCCGGGCCGCGGGCCACCCGGTCCGGTAGACCGATCTGCGATAAGAGCGAAAACGTGAACCAGACACCCCAGACTCCCCACCAGCACGACGAGGGCCCGCGCCTGTCCGCGGCGCTGCGCGAGAAGGTGCACTTCAATGCGGACGGGCTTGTGCCCGCCATCGCTCAGGACGCCTCCAGCGGCGCGGTGCTCATGATGGCCTGGATGAACGACGCCGCCCTGGCAGCCACGCTGCAGACCCGCCGGGGCACCTACTGGTCCCGATCCCGGGGGCAGCTGTGGGTCAAGGGCGAGACCAGCGGTCACACTCAGCAGGTGAAGACCGTGAGCCTGGACTGCGACGGCGATACGGTGCTGCTTCAAGTGGAGCAGACCGGCCCCGCCTGCCACACCGGTGAGGCCACCTGCTTCACCGGGCGTGAGATAACCAGCGAAGGCCAGCCGGCAGACCACGGGGAGGAGAGCTAATGCACCCCCTCGGCGTCGTCGCCCCCACCCAGTCGGAGTTCCTCGACCTGGCCAGCGATCACCGAGTGATTCCGGTGAGCATGAAGATCCTGGCCGACGGACACACCCCCCTGAGCATCTACCGCGCTCTGGCCGCTGACGCCGAGGGCGTGGGCCAGCCCGGCACTTTCCTGATGGAGTCGGCCGCACCCGGCGCCGCCTGGTCGCGTCACTCCTTCATCGGAGTCCGGTCAGAGGCCACGCTGTCTGAGAAGGACGGCCGCGCCCACTGGCTCGGGTCACCTCCTGCCGGTGTGCCCGCCGAGGGCACCACGGCAGAGGTGCTGCGCGAGACTCTGGACTTCCTCAGCTCCACCGGGCAGACCTCGCCGGCGACTGACGGAACCGGGGAAGCGGTTCGCGGGAGCGCCCGCCAGCTGCCCGAGAGCGTGCGGTTCCCGCACCTGGCCTCCGGGCTGGTCGGCTACGTGGGGTGGGATGTGGTCCGCCACTGGGAGCGGCTCCCGCATCCGCCCGCAGATGATCTGGGCCTGCCCGAAATGGCGATGAACCTCATCTCCGATCTTGCCGTCCACGACAACCGCGACGGCACTGTCACCCTGGTGGCCAATGCCATCAACCGCGACGGACAGCAGGCCGGCGCGGAAGCGGCCTACGCGGATGCGGTGCAGCGCCTCTATGCCATGCAGCAGAAGCTGGCCGCCCCGGTGCAGCCTGAGCTTGCGGTGGCCGAACCGGGTTGGGCGGAGTCCGTAGAGGCGGACCTCTCCACCAAGGTCGAGCACACATGGGACCAGAACGAGTACCTGGCGACCCTGGGCAAGGCGAAGGACGCCATCGTGGACGGCGAGGTCTTCCAGATCGTGGTTTCCCGCCGGTTCGAGGTGGCGACGGATGTGGATGCCTTGGCGGTCTACCGCATGCTGCGGCTGCTCAATCCGAGCCCGTACATGTACCTCATGCACTTCGAAACGCCTGACGGGCAGCCCTATCAGCTCGTGGGCGCTTCGCCGGAGGCGCTGGTGACCGTGGACGAGAACGCAGCGGGCGACCGGATCGCTGTCTCTCATCCGATTGCCGGGACCCGTCCCCGCGGCGCCACACCGGCAGAGGACAAAGCCCTGGCCGAAGATCTCCTGGCCGATGAGAAGGAGCGCGCCGAGCACATCATGCTCGTGGACCTTGCCCGCAATGATCTGGCTAAGGTCAGCGTTCCGGGCACCGTGGAGGTCACCCGTTTCATGGCGGTGGAGCACTTCAGCCACGTGATGCACCTGACCAGCCACGTCCAGGCCACCGTGGCGCCGTCGTCGTCGGCCTATGACGTGCTGGCCGCGACCTTCCCCGCCGGCACGCTCTCCGGGGCGCCCAAACCACGCGCTCTGCAACTGCTGGATGCCTGGGAGCCGACCCGTCGCGGAATCTATGGGGGAGTGGTCGGCTACTTCGATCTCTCCGGACGCATGGACGCCGCGATCGCCATTCGCTCCGCAGTCCTGAAGGACGGCCGCGCCTACGTGCAGTCGGGCGGTGGCATTGTGGCGGACTCCGATCACGACGCCGAACGTCAGGAGACGGTGAACAAGGCGGCCGCGCCGCTGCGCGCAGTGCTGGCGGCTGACCGGCTGACCAGCCCCGCAGCCGGGGCTGACGCTTCGGGTGTGAAGGCCGGTGAAAGCCGGCCAAGAGGCGAGCGGGGTCTCCCCGCCGCCGGGACTGACGCTGATAGGTTGCAGGGATGATCGGTCACCTTGCGTACTTCTTCCAGCGCCGCAACACGGTGCTGTTCATCCAGGCCGGAGCGGTGTTGCTGCTGGTCTCCACCGCGCTGACCTGGGTCACCGCCACAGGGCTGGGGGACACCACCGCGGTGAGCACCTTGGCGCTCTCCGGAGGAGAGATGGCTCCGACCGTGCGCGCCATGGGTCTGGTCGGTGTGGCAGGCGGTGTGGCCGCCACGATTGCCCGGCGCTGGGCGCGCGGCCTGATCGGCGCGGTTCTGCTCGGTGCCGGCGCCATCTCACTGCTGGCTACGGTGCTGGCCATTGCGGATCCCGCCGCTGCTGCCGCCCCCTCGCTGGGAGAGGTCACCGGCACCACGGAGCAGGCTGCCCAGTACAGCCTGGGCTTCGGGTTGTGGATCGGCCTGATCGGCGGCATCGTCCTGACCCTGGGCTCTCTGGGCCTGCTGCTGTTCTCGCCGGGATGGTCGGATGAACGCGCTTCAAAGAAGTATGACCGCGGGGGCAGCGCAGGAACCGCTGCGCCGGGTCGGTCGCAGGCAGCGGGCACCCCGCAGAAGGCGGATGAGTTTGACCTGTGGGACGGACTCTCCGACGGCGAGGATCCCACCGCCAAAGAGGGGGAGGACCCCGGCGAGGACGGCGGGACCGGATCTCGGCGTCGCCGCTGAAGCGGGCGCCGTCGTCCCTCGCGTCACAGGTGCCTGCACCGGTGTGATGCCGCGCGCATCGCAGTCGTGACGTGGCACAATGGCAACAGATAACTTTTCGACACCGTGTAGAGGAGAGACGACGATGGCGACCAACGTGCGCGACGTTGAGCAGAAGCCCCGCTCCGAGGACGAGTTCCTTCACTATGACCACATCGGTCACGGATCCACCCCGGCCGCGTGGGCCCTGTCGCTGACGATCATCCTCGGCGGACTGCTGGCGGGCGTGGGCCTCATCGGTCAGTGGTGGATCCTGGTGTGGATCGGTGCCGCTCTGGTTCCCGTGGGCATCATCCTCGGCGTGGTCCTGAAAAAGATGGGCTACGGCGTGGAGATGGACTCCAACTCCGTGCTCAAGCAGGGCGCCGACCCACGCGAGCACCAGGGTCCGGCCATCCCGGACAACACTGACGGCGGTGCAGCCAAGCGTAAGCCCGCCTCCGGCAGCAACTGACTGCCGAAGACGATCACGTAAGGGCGACACCACTGCATGACCACAGTTCTCGACTCGATCATCGAAGGCGTCCGGGAGGACCTTCAGCAGCGCAGGGACGCGATTTCCCTTCAGGAGATCACTGAGCAGGCTCAGGCCGCTGCTCCTGCCCTGGATGCCCATGCTGCGCTGCTGGGCGGACGGGGGGACCAACGCGGGGTACGCATCATCTCCGAGGTCAAGCGCTCCTCACCGTCGAAGGGCGCCCTGGCGGATATTCCGGACCCTGCGGCCCTGGCCTCCGCCTACGAGAGCGGCGGGGCCAGCGTCATCTCTGTTCTCACGGAGAAGCGCCGCTTCAACGGGACGCTCGATGACCTGGCTGCCGTGCGCGCAGCTGTCGACATCCCGGTGCTGCGCAAGGATTTCATGGTCGACGAGTACCAGTTCCACGAGGCCCGTGCCTACGGGGCGGACCTGGTGCTGCTCATCGTGGCCGCCCTGGATGACGCCCAGCTGCGCGACTTCCTGCAGCTGACCCATGACCTGGGCATGAACGCCCTGGTGGAGGCTCATACCGAGGAGGAGATCGAGCGCGCCGTGGTGGTGGGCGCCAAGATCGTCGGCGTCAACGTTCGCAACCTCAAGACCCTGGAGGTCGACATCGACCACTACTCCGCCATGGCCCGGCACCTGCC
Source organism: Nesterenkonia flava (assembly GCF_031432335.1). Taxonomy (NCBI): domain Bacteria; kingdom Bacillati; phylum Actinomycetota; class Actinomycetes; order Micrococcales; family Micrococcaceae; genus Nesterenkonia; species Nesterenkonia flava. Next base: position 16,831 of record NZ_JAVKGT010000032.1, read on the forward strand.
CGAAAACGTCATCCGCATCGCAGAGTCAGGGGTCAACGGCCCGGCTGTGGTGCTCGACTACGCCCGTCAGGGCGCCGATGCGGTGCTGGTGGGGGAGGCCCTCGTCAAGCACGGGGACCCCACCGCCGCCGTTCGGGACTTCCGCCAGGCGAGCCTGGCCACCAGAGAGGACCTTCAGTGAGCACTTCCTACCGTGAGGCCGCAGGCCCCTACTTCGGCGACTACGGAGGGCGTTGGATGCCCGAGTCGCTGGTCGCCGCGTTGGACGAGGTTGAGCGAGTCTTCTACGAGGCTAAGGCTGATCCGGAATTCTTTGCCGAGTACGAGCGGCTTTCCCGCGACTACACCGGCCGTCCCTCCCTGCTGACCGAGGTGCCGCGGTTCGCCGCCCAGGCGTCAGGCACTGCTGAGGGTGCGCGCATCTTCCTCAAGCGCGAGGATCTCAACCACACCGGATCCCACAAGATCAACAACGTGCTGGGTCAGGCGCTCATCGCGCAGCGGCTGGGCAAGACTCGTCTCATCGCCGAGACGGGAGCCGGCCAGCACGGCGTGGCCACTGCAACGGCCGCAGCCCTGATGGGCATGGAGTGCGTGGTCTATATGGGCGCCGAGGACACCCGGCGCCAGGCCCTGAACGTGGCCCGCATGCGCCTTCTGGGCGCCGAAGTGGTCCCCGTGGAGCACGGTGCGCAGACCCTGAAGGACGCCATCAACGAGGCACTGCGCGATTGGGTGGCTTCGGTGGATAACACCCACTACGTCCTGGGCACCGTCGCTGGACCGCATCCGTTCCCTGAGATGGTGCGCTGGTTCCATCAGGTCATCGGAGAGGAAGCGCGGGAACAGATCCAGCAGGCCACCCGGCGACTGCCCGATGCGGTCTGCGCCTGCGTCGGGGGAGGGTCCAACGCCTTGGGCATTTTCCACGCATTCCTCGACGACGAATCCGTGGCGCTGTACGGCTACGAGGCTGGCGGAGACGGGCTAGAGACCGGGCGTCACGCCGCGGCCATCACCCTGGGACGCTCCGGCGTGCTGCACGGGGCCCGCAGCTACCTCATGCAGGACGAGGACGGTCAGACCGTCGACTCTCATTCCATCTCCGCGGGCCTGGACTATCCGTCGGTGGGCCCGGAGCATGCTTACCTGGCTGATACTGGACGCGTCACCTACGAACCGGTCACTGATGCCGAGTGCATGGAAGCCTTCGCGCTGCTGTGCCGCACTGAGGGGATCATCCCGGCCATCGAATCCGCCCATGCTCTGGCGGGCGCGGCACGGCTCTCCCGTTCTTGGGGGGCCGAGGGCGCCGGAAAGGTCATCGTGATCAGTCTTTCAGGTCGTGGTGACAAGGATGTGGCCACGGCGGCGGAGTGGTTTGACCTGCTCCCGCCAGAGGACGACACGGACGCACCACGGACGGGGGTTCAGGCATGAGCAAGGCAGCAGCTGCCATAGATGCGGCCAAAGCCGAGGGCCGTTCCGCGTTCGTGGGCTATCTGCCAGCCGGCTACCCCGACAAGGAGACCTCGATCGCGGCGGCTATTGAGCTGGTCCGCGGGGGCGCTGACGTCATCGAGATCGGGATCCCGTACTCGGATCCGGTGATGGACGGCCCCGTCATCCAGCAGGCCACCACCGAGGTGCTGGCACGGGGCTTCCGCATCTCCGAGGTCTTCGAGATCGTCAGAGCGGTCACCGAAGCGACTGATGCCGCCGTGCTGGTGATGACCTATTACAACCTCATTGACCGTATGGGCGCGGAGGAGTTCGCACGCCGTCTCGCCGAGGCCGGGGGAGCGGGCGCGATCACTCCGGATCTCATTCCCGATGAGGCCGCCGACTGGATCGCCGCCACGGAGAAGTACGGCTTGGATCGAGTTTTCCTCTCGGCACCCACCTCCACCCCGGAGCGGGTGGCGCGGATTGCCGAGCTGTCCCGCGGGTTTGTCTATGGCGTCTCCCTGATGGGGGTCACCGGGGCCCGTGATGCTGTCTCCGACGCCGCGGAGAAAGTGGTCACCGCGGCCAAGGAGGCCGGGGCAGAGCGCGTGTGTGTCGGGCTGGGGGTCTCAACCCGGGCTCACGTGGAGGAGATCGGGGCCTATGCCGACGGCGTCATCGTCGGCACCGCTCTGGTGGCGGCCCTGCGCGACGGCGGCCCGGAAGCTGTGGGAGCGCTCGCAGCAGAGCTCTCCGGTCGGGCCTGACCAGCTCGGGCCTCACCAGCCTCAGAGGTCGAGAGGGTACTGGCCGGTCTGCCGGTCGGCGTCGTCGTGCTCTACGCATTCTCCCCGCAGGACAATGCGAATGCGGTGCCCCTGGGTTTTCGCGTCCTGTTCATAGTCGACCAGGGCTTCCGACGCGTAGGCGCCCTCCCGCCAGGATCGGTGAAGGGTCAGGCTCTCGACGGCGTCAGCACGGCTGTTGGCTGAGAGATGGCGACGCTCCTCCAGAGTCCACGCGTAGTCGTTGGTCCACCTGTCCTGAATCTCATCGAGCACCTCCCGGCCTTCCCGCTCGGAGAGCCCACGTCGGCGGAGAAGGTCGCGGTGAGCATTGTGCGTGCTGCCTCGGGTTCCTCCATGACGTTGGCACAGCTTTCCTCGTCGCTGAACTCCTCCGGACGCTGTTGGACGCGGTAGAGCTCGCCCGGGACGCGGACCTCGTTCGCCCTCTGCCGCTGGTCGAAAGGAACTCCGTGCAGATTGCCGAAGGTGGCCGGGAACATTAGGAGCAGGTACTCCTGATCCGCAGCTTCCAAGCTGCTCCATGCTTCAGCGATGTCGTCTTGGACGGAGGGATCGTGGTGGCTCGTCTGGGTGAGTTCGTAGAGGCCCTCGGCCCCGGACGGGAGGTCCGCGGGGGAGGAGAGCTCCTGGTCGGAGAGCAGTGCCGCTTGGTCGGGATGGGCAGACAACCACTCACGACGGTCCTGTGGGTCCATATTCAGAAGCTGCTGGACAAGCTGTTCGCGCTCCTGCGCCTTCTGATGAAGAGCTGCCGCCAGCTGGGCCAATGGTGCCACGGGCGCCATCCCCTCAGCGTTAGCCCAGAGATCGCCTGCACCCGCGGGGCCGGTCCCCAGAGCGATGACCGGATCTCGTCCTCACGGCCCCCGAGTGACGAGAGTTCTGAGAGCGCCGAAGCGGCCTGCTGCTGCAGAGCCTGCCACCGCTGCCAGACTGCTGCGGTCTCATGGTGATGCGCCTGAAGCCCTTGTCGCAGCGCCTCAGCGTCCTCTCCGAGGCCGGCCGAGCCTGAGGCCAGAGTCAGCGAGGAAACTCTGGTGCTCAGCTCGGCAGCCCTCATCTCCAAGGTCTGCGCTTCGCGGGCAAGAACCTGTCCTTGGCGAGCGAAGTCTTCCAGGATCTCTGCGGTCCGAAGCGCGACGGTTCCCCAGGCCTCGGCGACCTGGGGGACTTGCTCGAAGGCCGACCAGACGATCTCTTCGGTGGCAGACTCCTGGTAGGCCTCGCGCAGCCCCTGCCACTGACCCCGGGCGGACGTCATGGCGGCCGGGCCCTGGACCGCGGCGAGCGCCAGGTCGCTGCAGCAGCGGGTCAGGGAGCCGAAATCCACATCGATCCTCGGCGGCTGGGCCACCGCCGGTACGAGTGCTGATGTGAGAACCATCAGGGCACCTCCACAATTCCGAAGCGGCCGAACTGGGACCCGCCAGCAGAAAGTGCCGGCGCTGCGGCCGTCTGTGGCGTTGCGGCCTGAGCCAGCTGCTGCATGCTCAAATCGCCCTCCAGGATGGCCCCCGTCGCCGTCTCGACGGCGGTGGCCGCGCCCTGTCCATACTCACCCGCGCGAGCTAACGTGGCGCTTCGACAGGACCATTTCGACAGGACCATACGGTGCTGAAGGGGCCCTGCACGTCCGGAACTTCGGCCAGTATCTGGGACAGCTGGTGTATCGCGTCCTCGGCCTGTGCGCCCTGCCGTCTGCATTCGAGGGCCGATGCGTCCACGGTGTGCGTAATGCGCTCGACCAGTGTGCTGTTGATGTTGTAACGACTACCGTTCACTGTGCTGTACTCCCCACCCCTGCATGGTCATGTCCGTTCTCTGGGAGGTGTGCCCGCTTCTCAGTCTGCTGGGGAAGCTCCACGCATGCTGGGGACAGGCGTAAACTGCGCCCAGAATCCGGCGGCTGTTTCGCGCCATGCACCAGTGCTACCGTTCTGTGTTGTGATTGTTGTTACCGGATTCCCGCCCCCGCCGGCCCAGGGCATCGACCTGCCGGGCCCTCTGTTCATCGCCTTCTACACCCTGGCGATTCTGCTGGGTATCGTGGCTGCCATCTTTGTAGCCACCAAACTGTGGACCTCCCGCGGCGGACGCAGTGAGGATGTCTTTGATGCCGCCATCTGGGCGGTGCTGCTGGGAATCGTTGGTGGCCGTCTCTATCACGTCATCACCAGCCCGGAGAGGTACTTCGGCGAGAACGGTGACTTGCTGCGCATCGTTCAAGTCTGGAACGGTGGTCTCGGAATTCTGGGTGCCGTGGCTCTGGGCGCGGTGGGCGTGTGGATCGCCTGCCGCCGCATGGGAGCCAAGTTTCCGGCCTTTGCTGATGCCGTGGTGCCCGGTGTGATCCTTGCTCAGGCGATTGGACGCTGGGGCAACTGGTTCAACCAGGAGCTCTACGGCCGCGCCACCGACCTTCCGTGGGGTCTGCGCATCAATCCGGATCTGCCGCACCAGGCTCCTCCCCGAGAGAACATCAACTACGAGATCTGGGGCTTCCACCCCACTTTCCTCTATGAGAGCCTCTGGAACCTGTTGGGCTTCGTGGCCCTGCTGCTGCTCTACCGCCGGTTCCAGGTACGTCAGGGACTGCTCACGCTGACCTATGTGGCCTACTACGGACTGGGCCGCTTCTGGATCGAGTCCCTGCGCATCGATGAGCGGGACAAGGCCACGCAGTATCCCCTGGCCGACCTCACCGGCCTTGACTGGCGTCTCAACCAGTGGACTGCTCTGGCCCTGTTCATTGCCGCAGTTGTGGGTATGATTGTGCTGATGGCCCGCAGCCCTCGCACCGAAGAGGCCATCGCCGAGCAGGCCGAAATTTACACTCCTGAGGCCCGTAAAGCCGCCGAAGTTGAGGTGGTTGCGGAGACCGAGGAAGTGGCTGAGGACACCTCGGAGGCATCACCCGAAGGCGTCGATGGCGACGCCGAGGCGGAGACGAAACACAGCTCCGCCTGATTTGCGCCCGCCTACCCCCAGGCGGAAGATAGATCTGATCACCTGGGCGACCAGGGAACTTTGCGCGTGCCCAGAAGATCGCCCCCAATCTCCTTAGGCGCGCGCCCGATGAGCGCTCACCCACAGCGCCTGACTCTCGCGTCTTAACCAGCGGAGGAAGGAACTTCGTCATGTCCAGCTATAAGGTCATCAGCCCCTTTGAGCGCTTTGCCGCCTTCCCAGAGAAGGCAGGGCTCTACGACCCCGCCAACGAGCATGAGAACTGCGGCATGGCCGCAGTGGCTACCCTGCGGGGTGAGCCTGGCCATGACATCGTGGACCACGCCCTTGTCGCTCTGCGCAATGTGGAGCACCGCGGAGCTGTCGGTGGTGACGTGGGCACCGGTGACGGTGCCGGCATCCTGACTCAGATCCCCGATGAGCTCTTCCGCGCGGTGGTCGACTTCGAGCTGCCCGCTGCCGGTGAGTACGTGGCCGGCACGGCTTTCCTCCCCAAGGAGGAGGGCGAGCGCGCGCACATGACGGAGACCTTCGCTGAGATGGCGGCAGACCAGGGTCTGCAGGTGCTGGGCTGGCGCGACGTGCCCGTGGACGCCTCCATGATCGGCACGCTGGCGCGGGAGTCCATGCCCTTCTTCAAGCAGGTCTTCCTCACCATGGCTCCCCAGGATTCTGCCGAGTACCAGGATTCCGCCCCCGGGACCCTGGACCAGCGGGCGTGGCGCCTGCGTAAGCGCGCCCAGAAGCGCATCGGCGTCTACTTCCCGTCGCTGAGCTCCAAGACCATCACCTACAAGGGCATGCTCACCACTGCCCAGCTGGAGCCCTTCTTCCCTGATCTCTCTGACGAGCGGTACAAGACCACTCTGGGCATCGTCCACTCCCGCTTCTCCACCAACACGTTTCCCTCCTGGCCGCTAGCCCAGCCGCTGCGTCAGATCGCCCACAACGGAGAAATCAACACCGTCAAGGGCAACCGGAACTGGATGCGTGCCCGCCAGGCGATGATGAGCTCGGAGCTGCTCGGCGATGACCCTGAGTACCTCTTCCCGATCTGCACCCCCGGGGCATCGGACTCCACCAGTTTCGACGAGGCAGCTGAGATGCTCATGCTTTCCGGCCGCCCGCTGTCCCAGGCCATGCGTATGATGATTCCCGAGGCCTGGGAGAACAACCCCTCGATGGACCCCAATCTGCGGGCCTTCTACGAGTACCACGCCATGCTGCTGGAGGCCTGGGACGGTCCGGCCGCGATGGCGTTCACGGACGGCACGCAGCTGGGTGCTGTCCTGGACCGCAACGGTCTGCGCCCGGCCCGTTACTGGGTGACTGACGACGGCCTGGTGATCCTGTCCTCTGAGGTCGGCGTGGTTGAGGTGGAGCCCTCCAAGGTGGTGCGCAAAGGCCGGGTGGCTCCGGGCATGATGTTCCTGTGCGACACCGCCGAGGGGCGCATCATCGAGGACGAGGAGATCAAGTCCGAGCTGGCCTCCAAGGAGCCCTGGCAGGACTGGGTGGCCGAGAACCTGGTTCGCCTGGAGGACCTGCCTGAGCGCCTGCACGTGAAGCACCCCTCCGGCTCCGTGCGCCTGCGTCAGCAGACGTTCGGGTACACCCACGAAGAGCTCAAGATCCTGGTGGGCCCCATGGCCGCCACCGGCGCCGAGCCCCTGGGTGCGATGGGTACGGACACTCCGATCGCCGTACTCGCCGAGCGCCCGCGGCTGCTCTTCGACTACTTCGTCCAGACGTTCGCGCAGGTCACCAACCCGCCGCTGGATGCGATCCGCGAGGAGCTGGTGACCTCCCTGGGCCTGCACATCGGTCCCAAGGGAAACCTCCTGAGCACCAGCCAGATCAAGTCCAAGCAGGTCGCGCTGGACTTCCCGGTCCTGGACAACGATCAGCTGGCCAAGATTGCCAACATCCGACGGGAGGACGGCAGCAAGGCTGCCCTGCGCGTGCGCGGCCTGTTCCGTGTGGGATCCTCCGAAGAGGAGTTCCGCCAGCGCATCCGGGACCTGTGCGAACAGGTCTCCGCCGCCGTCAACCGCGGTGTGGGCTACATCGTCATCTCCGACCGAGACTCCAACGCTCAGTGGGCGCCCATCCCGTCTCTCCTGCTGCTGTCGGCGATCCATCATCACCTGCTGAAGTCCGCTAACCGTACCCGCGCCTCCCTCATCGTGGAGGCCGGGGACGTGCGCGAGGTCCACCACGTGGCTTGCCTCATTGGTTACGGCGCCGCAGCGGTCAACCCGTACCTGGCCATGGAGTCGGCCGAGGACATGGTCCGCCGAGGCGAGATCAACAACGTCACCGAAGAGCAGGCGGTGGCCAACCTCATCACGGCGCTGGGCAAGGGCGTGCTGAAGATTATGTCCAAGATGGGCATCTCCACCGTCTCCTCCTACTGCGGAGCGCAGACCTTCGAAGCAGTGGGTCTGGCCCAGAACGTGGTGGACCAGTACTTCTCCGGCACTCACTCGCTCATGGGCGGCGTCGGACTCGACGTCATCGCCCGTGAAACCATGGAGCGCCACGCCCAGGCCTACCCGGCCGACGGCAACGACTTGGGACGCGGTGACGAGCTCGAGGTCGGAGGCGAGTACCAGTGGCGTCGCGAAGGTCCTCCGCACCTGTTCAACCCGGAGACCGTCTTCAAGCTGCAGCACGCCTCGCGCACTCGCCGCTACGACATCTTCAAGCAGTACACCACTGCGGTGGACGAACAGTCCGAAGCGCTGATGACCCTGCGCGGTCTCTTCAAGCTCGAGGCGAAGCGTCCGCCCGTGCCGCTGAGCGAAGTCGAACCCGTCAGCGAGATCGTCAAGCGGTTCAACACCGGGGCGATGAGCTACGGCTCCATCTCCCAGGAGGCTCACGAGACACTGGCGATTGCCATGAACAAGCTCGGCGGACGCTCCAACACCGGTGAGGGCGGCGAGCACCCGCAGCGACTCATCGACCCCGAGCGCCGCAGCGCCATCAAGCAGATCGCCTCCGGACGCTTCGGTGTGACCAGCCAGTACCTCACGCACGCTGATGATCTGCAGATCAAGATGGCCCAGGGTGCCAAGCCCGGCGAAGGCGGCCAGCTCATGGGCAAGAAGGTCTACCCCTGGGTGGCCGAGACCCGGCACTCCACCCCCGGCGTCTCCCTGGTCTCGCCCCCGCCCCACCACGACATCTACTCCATCGAGGACCTCAAGCAGCTCATCTACGACCTCAAGCGTGCCAACACCGGTGCCCGGGTCCACGTGAAGCTGGTCTCCCTGCACGGTGTGGGCACCGTGGCGGCCGGCGTGGCCAAGGCCAGTGCCGACGTCGTCCTCATCTCCGGGCACGACGGCGGCACCGGAGCCTCCCCGCTGAACTCACTCAAGCACGCCGGCACCCCCTGGGAGCTGGGACTGGCTGAAGCGCAGCAGACCCTGATGCTCAACGGCCTGCGCGAACGCGTGACCGTTCAGGTGGACGGTCAGCTCAAGACCGGCCGCGACGTGATCATCGCGGCGCTGCTGGGAGCGGAGGAGTACGGCTTCGCCACGAGTGCGCTGGTGGTCTCCGGCTGCATCATGATGCGAGTCTGCCACCTGGACACCTGCCCCGTGGGTGTGGCGACGCAGAACCCGGTGCTGCGCGAGCGCTACACCGGCAAGGCCGAGCACGTGGTGAACTTCTTCGAGTTCGTCGCCCAGGAGGTCCGCGAGTACCTGGCCGAGCTGGGCTTCCGCAGCCTGGACGAGGCCATCGGTCACATCGACTCTCTCAACATGGACGAGGCCAAGAGGCACTGGAAGACCGAGGGCTTGAACCTCGACGCCGTCATGGGAGCGTGGGACCCGCAGGATCCGGCCACGGCAGCGATGCTGCGCCGGACCTCCGAACAGGACCACGAGCTGGAGAAGCACTTCGACGTCTCCCTCATCGAGCAGTCCCAGGCGGCCATCCACAAGGGCCAGCAGGTCACCATTGAGAAGAAGGTTCTCAACACCGATCGCTCGGTGGGGACGATGCTCGGCCATGAGGTCACCAAGGCGCTGGGCCTGAAGACCCTGGAGAACAACACCATCACCGTGGACCTCCACGGCGAAGCCGGTCAGTCCCTGGGCGCTTTCCTGCCCCACGGAGTCACCATCCGCCTGGCGGGCGACGCCAACGACTACGTCGGCAAGGGCCTCTCGGGCGGACGGATCATCATTGCCCCCGACGCCTCTGCTCCGCTGGTGGCCGAGGACAACGTCATCGCCGGCAACGTGATCGGCTACGGCGCCACCGCCGGCGAGATGTTCCTGCGCGGACAGGTCGGCGAACGCTTCCTGGTCCGCAACTCCGGCGTTACCGCAGTGGTGGAAGGCATCGGAGACCACGGCTGTGAGTACATGACCGGTGGACAGACGCTCATCCTGGGCCCCGTCGGCCGTAACTTCGGTGCTGGCATGTCCGGAGGCACCGCCTTTGTGCTGGACTTCGACCAGGACCAGCTCAACGCCCAGGCCGCCGGCAGAGGCGACCTGCTGCTGCTGACTCCCGACGAGGAGGACCGGCAGATCATCCTGGACCTGCTCCGCCGGCACCGGGAGGAGACCGGATCCGAGGTGGCAGCTCGCCTCCTGGAGGACCCGGAGGCAACCTTCGACAGGATCACCAAGATCCTGCCCCGTGACTACGACGCCGTGCTGCGCGCCCGCTCCCAGGCTCTCGACGAGGGCCTGGACCCCAATGGCGACGCTGCATGGCAGAAGATTCTGGAGGTGACCCGTGGCTGACCCGCGCGGATTCCTGAAGCACCCGCAGCGCCAGGACCGGCCTTCGCGCCCTGTCCCTGTGCGCATCATGGACTTCCACGAGGTCTACGAGCGCCAGGAGAAGGGCGTGGTGCAGACCCAGGCGAGCCGCTGCATGGACTGCGGCATCCCCTTCTGCCACACCGGCTGCCCCCTGGGGAACCTCATCCCGGACTGGAACGACCTCATCTGGCGTGATCAGTGGGAAGAGGCCTCCCGCCGGCTGCACATGACCAACAACTTCCCGGAGTTCACCGGTCGCATCTGCCCTGCCCCGTGTGAGACCTCCTGCGTGCTGGGCATCAACCAGCCCGCGGTGACCATCAAGCAGTCCGAGGTCTCCATTGCCGATGAGGCTCTGGAGCGCGGCTACGTGGAGCCCGTGCTGCCTCAGCGCCTGACCGGCAAGACAGTCGCCGTCGTCGGATCCGGGCCCGCCGGTCTGGCCGCTGCCCAGCAGCTGACCCGGGCCGGGCACACCGTGGCCGTCTACGAGCGCGACGACCGCCTGGGCGGCCTGCTGCGCTACGGCATCCCGGACTTCAAGATGGAGAAGCACCTGGTCGACTTCCGCATCGAGCAGATGCAGGCAGAGGGCACCCGGTTCTACCCCTCCACTGAGATCGGCGCGGACATCTCCTGGGACTCCCTGCGTGAGTCCTATGACGCCGTCATCGTGGCCACCGGAGCCATGGTGCCCCGCGATCTCCCCGTGCCCGGCCGCGGGCTGGGCGGCATCCACTTCGCCATGGAGTACCTGGTCCAGTCCAACAAGGCTGTGGCCGGCGATGAGGTGCCCGAGCAGATCCACGCCAAGGACAAGCATGTGGTGATCCTCGGCGGCGGTGACACGGGTGCGGACTGCATCGGCACCGCCCACCGCCACGGGGCCAAGTCAGTGACCACCCTGGCCATCGGCAAGGAGCTGCCGCGAGAGCGCCCCGAGACCGAGCCGTGGCCGATGGACCCACGCGTTTTCGAAGTCTCCAGCGCTCACGAGGAGGGCGGCGAGGTCAAGTGGCTGGCCTCTACGGTGGAGTTCCTAGGGGATGAGAACGGCAACGTCCGCGCACTGAAGGTGGCCGAGACCCAGTACAACGAAGACGGCTCGCGCACCCCGAAGCCCGGCACCGAGCGGGAGATCCCCGCCGACCTGGTGTTCCTGGCACTGGGCTTCACCGGCGCCGAGCAGGAGACCCTGACCGGGCAGCTGGACGTGCAGTTCACCAAGCGGGGCGCGGTCGACCGCGGCATGGATTACCAGACCAACGTCGAGGGCGTCTTCACGGTGGGCGACGCCGGCCGCGGCGCCTCCCTCGTGGTCTGGGCCATTGCTGAGGGCAGGGCCGCAGCGGCCAAGGTGGATGAGTACCTCGAGGGCTCTACCCGGCTTCCTGCTCCGGTCAAGCCGACCGACAGGGCTATCTCCCTGACCTGAGTGGTCCCGTGATTACGCGGGCGTCCGTGTGCCCGCGGTGCCTGTAGGCCAACCAGTGTTGCTGTTCTCGTCGGAACAGCCTGCTTTAGCGACGAAAACCGCAGCACTGGTTGAGCATGTCACTTCCGTGACGGGGTCTCCCCGCCCTCGGGACCAGCTTCAGGTGTGATGGTCCGCGTCAGCGGGCCGGGTGCGGGCGGGGTCTCCCCGCCCGCGGGGCCAACACAGTGTTGCAGGTCTCAGTTCTGAGATAGAGTCGAAACGTCTGGTCCAGCGTCGTGCCAGCGAACATCTGAGTTCCGTCCAACGACAAAGGTGAGGCATGAGACACGCCAAGATCGTCGCCACATTCGGCCCGGCAACTGCCGGATACGAAAAGACCCGCCAGCTCATTGAGGCCGGCGTCGACGTCGTCCGGGTCAATATGAGCCACGGCGACTACTCGGTCCACGAGGACACCTACAACACCGTGCGTGAGGTCGCCAAAGACCTGCGTCAGGCGGTGGCGATCTTTGCGGATCTGCAGGGCCCCAAGATCCGGCTGGGACGTTTCATCGACGACGCCCAGCACTACCTCGCCGAGGGCGACCGGTTCACCATCACCACCGAGGAGATTCTGGGCACCAAGGAGCGCTGCTCCACCACGCTGAAGACCCTCACCCAGGACGTGGACCCCGGTGACACGCTGCTGATCGACGACGGCAAGGTGCAGCTCCGCGCGCTCGAGGTCACCGAGACCGACGTCGTCACCGAGGTCGTCATTCCCGGTCCCGTGTCCAACAACAAGGGCATCAACCTGCCCGGTGTTGCCGTCTCGGTTCCGGCCCTGTCGGAGAAGGACGAGGCAGACCTTCGCTGGGCGCTGCGCACCGGCTTCGACATGATTGCCCTGTCCTTTGTCCGCGACGCCGCTGACATCGAGGCCGTCCACCGCGTGATGGATGAGGAGGGACGTCACGTCCCCGTCATCGCCAAGATCGAGAAGCCCCAGGCCGTCGACGCGCTGCAGGACGTCATCGACGCCTTCGACGCCGTCATGGTGGCCCGCGGGGACCTCGGCGTGGAGCTGCCCCTGGAAGAGGTTCCGGTAGTCCAGAAGCGGGCCGTGGAGCTGGCACGCCGCTGGGCCAAGCCCGTCATCGTCGCCACCCAGGTGCTCGAATCCATGATCGACAACCCGCGTCCGACGCGCGCGGAGGCCTCCGACTGCGCCAACGCCGTGCTCGACGGCGCCGATGCGGTCATGCTCTCCGGTGAGACCTCCGTGGGCAAGTATCCGGTGCGCACCGTGGAGACCATGGCCAAGATCATCGAGACCACGGAATCCAAGGGGCTGGAGCGCATCCCGCAGCTGGGCACCCGGCCCAAGACCCGCGGCGGAGCCATTACCCGTGCGGCCAACGAGATCGCGGAGCAGCTGGACGTGCCCTATCTGGCCACCTTCACCCGCTCCGGGGACTCGGCCCGCCGGCTCTCCCGCCTGCGCCCGAAGCAGCCGATCTTCGCCTTCACTCATGTGGAGCACACGCACAACATCCTGTGCCTGAGCTGGGGCGTGCAGCCGCGCTGGGTGGAGTTTGCCTCCCACACCGACAAGATGACCGCTCAGGTGGACAAGCTCCTGTTGGAGGAGGGCATTGCCTCCGACGGCGATCTAGTGGTAATTGCCGCCGGTTCGCCTCCCGGACAGGCGGGCACCACCAACATGGTGAAGGTTCACCGCATTGGTGATCTGCCCAACGGTCCGCTGGACCTGGAGACCCTGCGCCGCGGCGACACCGCGCCTCCGAACAAGGAGCCGGTGGGTCCCTGGCCCTCCAACAGTGCCATCAGCGCGGCAAGTGCCAGCAGCGCACTGTCGGCCCACAGCGCTCTCTGAGGCTCACTCTGAACGACTCTGGCGCGGTCCCTGATCGACGGCTGTTACGCTGATCACGGCGACCGCGCCAGAGTCGTGTCGTCTCCGGGGCCGGGGGACCGGTAAGCTTGATGCGCATACGCGAAGCCCGCGTGGCGGAATTGGTAGACGCGCTCGACTCAAAATCGAGTTCTGCAAAGAGTGTGGGTTCGAGTCCCAAACACCCCGCCCGTTATCCACAGGGTAAGACCTCCTGACCTGCGGTTATGTAGCAGGCTGTGGAGGACAGGTTGACACAAATTCATGTTTTGTTGACGCACGGATCTAAGGTCTCTGGTCATGGCGACCTATAGACGACGCGAACGCCGTGACGGCACCATTGCCCACCAGGTCATCTTCCGAGACAAGGACCAGGGCAACAAGCAGACCAGCCTCACCTTCGACGACGAAGACGAGGCCATGCTCTTCAAACGATTCCTTGAGGCCAACGATCACCGGCTCCGGCAGGCCGAGGACGCCGTCATCGAGATGCGATCCAAAGCACCCACCCTGAACGAGCTCATCGAGTACCACCTCGAGAACCTCACCGGCGTCGAAGAGGGCACCATCAAGACCTACAGGTCTCTGATGCGCACACACGTCGAGGACAGCCTGGGCCGCATCCGGATCGATTCGCTGACTAAGAAGGACATCATCCAGTGGTTGCAGACCATCGACCGGACCCCGAAGTCGCTGAAGAACATCCACTCTGTGGTGTCCGCAGCCCTTGCCACTGGGGTGGGGGAGCCTGACTGGCCGATCCAGTCCAACCCCGCCAGGGGCCTTAGGATGCCCAAAGGCGGGGGGAAAAACCGGGAGCGGCCACTGTTCATGACACGGGACCAGGTCGAGGAGCTCGCCGCGACCCTGGACCAGCTGCATGGCCAGTATGAGAATCCCTTCATCGGTTTCACCCCCGGGATGTTCGCGCTCTTCCAAGCCCACTCCGGTTGCCGTTTCGGGGAGTCCACCGCGCTGCGCGCCCATGTCGACACCACTGTCAAGGCCGACGGCAGGATCATCCTGCACATCAACCGTGCTTGGAAGCACCGCGCTACTGGGCTGACACCAGGAGACCCGAAGACCAAGGCCGGAGTCCGTGACGTTGCGCTCTCCCGCGACTTCTCCGAGATCCTGCGCCCCACGTTGGAAGCTACACCGGCTGGGGCACTGCTCTTCGGGAACCGGGCAGGGGAGAGGCTCCATCAGGGCTGGTTCTACGAGAAGTACTGGAAGCCCGGACGTACGGCGCTGGTGTTGGCGGGGCTGTTTCCGCGGAACGCGCGGGTCCACGATCTGCGGCATACCCACGCCTCATGGTTGATCGATGCGGGGGTGCCGTTGCCGGCGATCTCTCGCAGACTGGGACATGAGGACATCTCGACAACGGTGAACCTCTATGGGCACTTGGTGACGGACGCGGATGAGCGTGCCGCGGATGCTCTCTCTGGTGGGTACAAGCCTCATCAGGGTGCAGAGGTAGAGCCGCTCGAGGGTGACCCGGACGACGGGGCCGTGGCCGCCTAGATGTACTTCCCCGTGAGGTTGTGAACACGGTCTGAGGGCACAGCGCCTCCGATGGC
>NZ_JAVKGT010000033.1:0-30946 GCF_031432335.1 Nesterenkonia flava
CTTCTGAATCCCCTGGACACGCCCGGACCAGCAACACATTTATGGCCTATAACCCTGAATGGCTGTTAACGGGAGACGCGCGCAGAAGCAGTGAGGAGGGCTTCTGCGCGCGTCGCGCTTCCCATCGCGCACTTGCCATTAGAACACGTCTTCTACGTGTCTGCAAGCATTCACGGATGATTCGAAGACAAGTTCGAATGGGCTTTTCTGTGAGGAACCTGTCAGAACGGACGTTCGATGACGACCTGTCATCGGCGCACCCATCTGGGGTCCTATCCGCCAAGTGCGGCCTTCAGTCGCGCCCGTTTGCGGGAGATGTTGTAAGCGGCAGGAGGCCAGCGGAGACTGAGGTCATCAAGTGCCGCGATGAGCAGCTCCTGCACGGCCAGCCGGGAGTACCACTTCCGGTCGGCGCCGATCACGTGCCACGGAGCATGATCGGCGTCGGTGGCCTCCAGCAAGGCGGAGTACACGGTCTGGTAGGTCTGGAACTCTTCGCGGGCATCGACGTCTGAGGGGTCGAACTTCCAGTGCTTGTGCTCACGGTCCAACCTGTCCAGAAGGCGCTCCAGCTGCTCCTCCGGGGAGATGTGCAGCAGCACTTTGATCAGCACGAATCCTTTGCGGACCAGTTCGGCCTCGAAGATTCGCAGCGCTTCCACACGATCCCCCAGGGTCTCCTCAGCTTCGGTCCCCTGCACCGTGGGAACCAGCACGTCCTCATAGTAGGAGCGGTCAAAGACTCCGACATGGCCCGGAGCGGGTAAAGCGCGGATGATGCGTTGTAAGTAGTGTTCGCGTGCCTCGGTGCGAGTCGGCTTGCCGAAAGCTCTCACGTCGACGCCCAAGGGGTCCATGGCGGTCATCACGGATTTGACCATGCCGCCTTTGCCTGAGGCGTCCATGCCCTGCAGCACAAGGAGCACGCGGGGACCGCGCTCCAGGACGCGCAGCGCGTCCTCGACCTCGGGGGAGAACAGTTCCTTGCGGCGCATGTTCTCTCGCGGGTTGCGGCGGGGCGCCCGTGCGGCAATGGCCGAGCTCACCGCCCGGCGGTCGTCGTCTCCCGCGGCGCGGACATGGGCCCACAGCAACTCCTGCAGATCGCCCAACAGGCCTGCTCGAGCGTCCAGCGCCTTCTCTCCGTCATCCTTCTTGCCCGAGAATCCGATGCGACGACGGGTGGGCACGCCGCTCAGATTGAAGGGTGAACCGTACTGACTCAGGCGCCAGAGAGTACAGGTGTCACCATCAAAAGGGGTCTTCTTCGACGACGTCGGACCCGGTGCTCCCGTCAGGTCGACGTCGAGCCTTGCGTGATTCTCGTGCCTCGGCATGCGGAACTCCTGGGGGTGCCTAGCTGCTGTGTCGCGGTGGGCTTCAGTGTGATCTAGCCTAAACAGGCGCACCTGGAGGGGACCTGCATCCGCACTTTCGGGGCAGAAGTGCTCTAAGCTGCACGCTGTGCAGTGGATAGAAGCCATCATTCTCGGCCTGGTGCAGGGCCTGACAGAGTTCCTCCCCATCTCCTCCTCAGCGCACCTGCGCATCGTGGGAGAATTCCTTCCTGGAGCCCAGGATCCGGGGGCAGCGTTCACCGCCATCACCCAGCTGGGCACCGAGGCCGCTGTCCTGGTCTACTTCTGGCGCGACATCATCCGGATTCTCAAGGCGTGGTTCAGCGCAGTGGCCGGTCGCATCCCGCACAGCGATCCCGACGTGCGGATGGGGTGGATGATCATTGTGGGCACCATCCCCATTGTGGTGCTGGGCCTGCTGCTGGAGGACCTCATCGTCTCCGTCTTCCGCACATTGTGGCTGGTGGCAACGATGCTCATCGTCTTCGCCTTCCTGCTGGCAGTGGCCGACCACTACGGCAAGCAGAAGAAACCCTTGGAAGAGCTGACCGTCCGCGACGGCATCCTTTACGGATTCGCCCAGGCCATGGCCCTGATCCCCGGCGTCTCCCGCTCCGGCGGCACCATCACCGCAGGTCTGCTCATGGGATACACCCGCGAGGCCGCCGCACGCTATTCGTTCTTGCTCGCCATCCCTGCGGTCTTCGGCTCCGGCTTCTACAAGCTCTTCGGCGCCATCGGCGAGCAGTCTGGTCCCTACACCATGAGCCAGACGCTGCTGGCCACCGCCGTAGGGTTCGCCGTGGCCTACGTGATCATCGGCTGGTTCCTCTCCTACGTCTCCAAGTACTCCTACACGCTCTTCGTCAACTACCGGATCCTCCTGGGGCTGTTCGTCTACATCATGCTCGGATTCGGCATCATCAACGCCTGACCTCGTCCCCTCCGGCGCTGCCGGAGGAGGTGCAGTACCCTCGGTCACATGGCTCATGTGCTCACCGTCAACGGCAAAACACCGCAGATCCACGACGACGTCTTCCTTGCGCCCACCGCTGCCATCACCGGCGATGTGGTCATGAAACGGGCCTCGAGTGCGTTCTACGGGGTCTCCGTGCGCGGGGACTCTGACCAGATCGTGGTGGGGGAGGGCACCAACCTCCAGGACAACGTGGTGCTGCACACCGATGCCGGCGCACCCTGCGTCCTGGGAGACGGCGTCTCCGTCGGGCACGGCGCCGTCGTCCACGGGTGCACAGTGGGGGACCGCAGCCTCATCGGTATGTCTGCGACGGTGATGAGCCGCGCCGTCATCGGGGAGGAATCGCTGGTAGCGGCCGGCGCCGTCGTGCTGGAGGGAACTCAGGTGCCGCCGAGGTCTCTGGTCGCAGGGGTTCCGGCGAAGGTACGCCGGGAGCTCACCGCAGACGAGGTCGCCAGCATCCGGGCCAACGGGGAGCGGTACCTGAGGTATCAGCAGGCTCATCGGGGCGCCGTCGTCGTCCCCGATTCCCTCCGCTAAGAGGCGCCCCCGCGGCGGGTAAACTGGCGGGGTTGTCCGCTGACCACCGTGCTCCGGACTGGCGGTCCATGGCCGCAACGGAGAGCACAGCACAGTACGGGAGCAGAATGTCCACGCCCGAAAACACCGAGGAACCGGCAGTCGCCGTGCCTCATCCACTTGATGAGGCTGCGATCGACGCGTGCGTCACCGCCGCGCTCGCCGACTTCGACGCCGCCACCGACCTTGAACAGCTGAAGACCGCGCGACTGGCCCACACCGGGGAGAAGGCTCCCATTGTGCTGGCCAACCGGCAGATCAAGGACCTCGGCAAGAACGAGAAGAAGGAAGCGGGCAAGCTGCTGGGCTCGGCTCGTGGCCGCATCCAGAAGGCGCTGGCCGCGCGCACCGAAGTGCTGGAGGAAGAGCACGCGGCGCGAATTCTGATAGAAGAGACGGTGGACGTCACCGCCGCACCCCGTCGTCGTCCCCTGGGCGCCCGGCACCCGCTGAACGTCCTGCAGGAACGCGTCTGCGACGTCTTCACCGCCATGGGCTGGGAGATCGCCGAGGGGCCCGAGCTGGAGTCTGAGTGGTTCAACTTCGACGCGCTGAACTTTGATCCGGACCATCCGGCGCGCGAGATGCAGGACACCTTCTTCGTGGAGCCCAAGGACTCCCACCTGCTGCTGCGCACCCACACCTCACCCGTGCAGATCCGCGCTCTTCTGGACCGGGATCTGCCCACCTATGTGCTGTGCCCGGGCAAGACCTTCCGCACCGACGAGCTGGATGCCACCCACACGCCGGTCTTCCACCAGTTCGAAGGGGTGGCGGTGGACAAGGGGCTGACCATGGCCGACCTGAAGGGGACCCTGGAGCACTTCGCGCGCCAGATGTTCGGCCCCGAGGCCGCCATTCGCCTGCGCCCCAGCTATTTCCCCTTCACCGAGCCCTCCGCAGAGCTCGACGTCTGGCATGCCGACGCTAAGGGTGGCGCCCGATGGGTGGAATGGGGCGGCTGCGGCATGATGAACCCCAACGTGCTGCGCGCCGCCGGAGTGGATCCTGACGAGTACACCGGATTCGCCTTCGGCATGGGTGTGGAACGCACCCTGATGTTCCGCAACGGAGTCCTCGATATGCGAGACATGATCGAAGGCGACGTCCGCTTCAGCCAGCACTTCGGAATGGAGGTCTGAGGACCAATGCGCATCCCCCTGTCCTGGATCCGTGAGTACACCCAGTTCCCGGCCGACGCGACCGCCGAGGACCTGATGGCTGAACTGGTGAAGGTCGGCCTTGAGGAGGAAGAGGTCCACCGGCCCACCGATGAGCTCTCCGGCCCCATCGTGGTCGGTGAGGTCCTCGAGAAGACCCCCGAACCGCAGTCCAACGGCAAGACCATCAACTGGTGCAAGGTCCGCGTGGTCCCCGAGGGCCAGCGCCAGACGCTGATCGGCGAGGGCATCGACCCCGAGGGCGTGCAGGGCATCGTCTGCGGCGCGCATAACTTTGAGGTCGGCGACAAAGTCGTGGTCACCATGCCGGGCGCCGTGCTGCCCGGTGACTTCCGCATCTCCGCCCGCAAGACCTACGGTCACCTCTCCGCCGGCATGATCGCCTCCGTGAAGGAGCTGGGCATCGGGGAGGACCACAACGGCATCCTGGTGCTCTCCACCCTCGGGCTGGACCCCGAGCCTGGCACCGACGCGATGGAACTGCTCGGCCTTTACGACACGGCCGCAGAGATCAACGTGACTCCCGACCGCGGCTATGCCTTCAGCATCCGCGGCGTGGCCCGGGAGTACTCCCACGCCACCGGAACTCCCTTCACCGACCCCGCCTCCCGGGTGACGGTGCCCGAGAACGGGCAGGCGGGACACGAGGTCGTCCTCGCCGATGAGGCCCCCATCTACGGGACCCCCGGGTGTGATGCGTTCGTCGCCCGAAAGGTCAGCGGCATCAACCCTGACGCGCCCACCCCACCGTGGATGGCCTCCCGGCTGCGTCTGGCGGGAATGCGCCCCATCAGCCTGCCCGTGGACATCTCCAACTATGTGATGTGGGAGCTGGGCCAGCCCCTGCACTTCTACGACGCCGACACCCTGCAGGGCGCCATTCGCGTCCGCCGCGCCGCAGCCGGGGAGAAGCTCACCACGCTGGACGAGAAGGAGCGTGCGCTTCACGCGGAGGATCTGGTGATCGCCGATGACCGCGGCGCGATCGGACTCGCCGGCGTCATGGGCGGGGCCGCCACCGAGGTGAGCTCCGGCACCAGCACAGTGCTGATCGAAGCTGCGCACTTCGATCCCATCTCCATCAGCCGCACCAAGCGTCGCCACAAGCTGCCCTCGGAGGCGTCCAAGCGCAACGAGCGCGGAGTGGACCCGCTGCTGCCCGCGGTCGCCGCGCAGCGTGCCGTCGACCTGCTCGTGGAGCTGGCCGGAGGCACCGACACTGGAGAGATCACCCACGTGGGTGAGCCCGCCCTCCCTGCGCCCATCGCACTGGACCCCTCCCTTGCAGAGCGCATCACCGGGGTGCCCTATACGCCGGAGCAGCTGCGCGAGACCCTCACCGCCGTGGGCGCACGCGTCGAGGAGACCCACGAGAAGTCCTGGACGGTCACCCCGCCCAGCTGGCGTCCGGACCTGACCATCCCCGAGGCGCTGGTGGAGGAGATCGCACGCCTGATCGGCTACGACCAGATCCCTTCGCGCCTTCCGGTGGCCCCTGCTGGTCGTGGGCTCACCCGCGCCCAGCAGCGACGTCGACAGATCTATTCGGGCCTGGCAGCCGCCGGGTTCACGGAGGTGCTGAGCTACCCCTTCTACTCGGAGGAGGCCAACACCCTCTTCGGTCGCGCCGAGGCCTCGGAGTCGCCGATGCCCATGGTGCGACTGGCCAATCCCATCGCCAGCCAGTACCCCACGCTGCGCACCACCATCCTGCCGGGACTCCTGGAGGCCGTGCGGCGCAACGTTTCCCGCGGGTTCGGAGACCTGGCGCTGTTCGAGGCCGGCTCAGTGTTCCTCCCCGGTGAGGCGCTCGGCTCACCGGAGATCCCCGGTCTGGGCGCGTACCCGGGAGACGAGGCCATCCAGCGCATCAATGCGGGCATCCCGCAGCAGCCGCTGCACGTGGCGGCGGCGCTGACCGGCACGGAGACTTCCGAGGAGGTGGGCCAGACCGGCAGGCAGCGTGATTGGGCGGACGCCGTGGAGGCAGCCCGCAAGGTCGCCGAGCTGCTGGCTCTTCCGCTGGGCCGGGGCGGGCTGGAGATCAGCCAGGGGCGTCACCAGGCCTTCCATCCGGGACGCACCGCGCAGCTGCGCTTCGCCGGGGCGGTGGTCGGCTACGCCGGTGAGCTGCACCCCAAGGTCATCGAGGCCTGGGACCTGCCGGCTCGCACCGCCGTCATGGAGCTGGACCTCTCCGTCCTGATCGAGGCGGCGCCTGAGCAGGTGGCTGCCGAGGCCATCAGCACCTTCCCGCCCACCACTCAGGACGTGGCCCTCATCGTGGGCGCAGACCTGCCGGCTGGAGAGCTGCAGGCCACCCTGGTGGAGGGCGCCGGGGACCTGCTGGAGAATATCGAGCTCTTCGACGTCTACTCCGGCGAGGGTATTGAGCAGGGCAAGAAGTCCCTGGCCTTCGCCCTGCGCTTCCGGGCCCAGGACCGTACGCTCACCGCGGAGGAGGCCAGCCAGGCCCGCGGCGCGGCGGTGGCCCTGGCCGCGGAGCGGCACGGGGCAGTGCAGCGCTAAACAGCAGTCCGCACGCGGAACCAGAGCATCCATGAGAACGGTCCCCGGTGAAGCACCGGGGACCGTTCGTCTCTGAGGAGAGGCGCTGCTGGCCGTACGAGTCCGGAACGGGGCGCAGCCGCCCCGTAGGAGTCATTCCCAGGCGGCAGGCCCCGCCCGCCGGCGTCGAGTCTCCTACGGGATGAGGATGAGCTTGCCCGTGGTACGCCGGGACTCAAGATCGCCGTGGGCACGGCCGGCGTCAGCCAGCGGGTAGCTGCCTCCGATGCTCAGCTTCAGCTCTCTGGCGCTCATCAGGGCGAATAGCTCGGTGAAGCGCCAGCTGCGCTCCTCAGCATTGCGCAGGTACCAGTGCAGTGCCGGGCGCGTGACGTAGAGGCCGCCGCGGCGGTTGAGCTCCTGCAGATCAAGGGGCGGCACCGGTCCGGACGCGCCACCGAAGAGCACCAGGGTTCCGCGCACGGCAAGCGCATCCAGCGAGCCAGTGAATGTATCGCGCCCGACGCCGTCGTAGACCACCGGCACTCCGTCACCGTTGGTGATCTCCCGGACCTTCTCGGCAAAGTTGTCATAGCTGAGCACATGGTCGGCTCCGGCCGCCTGAGCGATCTCAGCCTTCTCCGCGCTCGAGGTGGTCGTGATGACGCGAGCGCCCTTGGCTTTGAGCAGTTGAGTCAGGATCTGGCCCACGCCCCCGGCGCCGGCATGGGTCAGTACGGTCTCGCCGGGGGAAACCCGGTAGGTGGAGTTGACCAGATAGTGGGCTGTGGCTCCCTGCAGCGGCAGTGCAGCCGCCTGCTCATCGGTGATCTCATCCGGGACCGGCACGGCCTTTGCCGCGTCCACCAGGAAGTGTGAGGCATAGGTACCCGTAGCGGCCTCGGTGGTCGTGATCCGCTGGCCGATGTGGAAGGCCTCCACATCCTCACCCAGGGCAAGTACGGTACCGGTGCCTTCACTGCCCGGGACGAACGGATATTCCACCGAGTACACACCGCTGCGCTGATAGGTCTCGATGAAGTTCACCCCGGCGGCCCGCGTCTGGACCAGAAGCTGCCCGGGGCCGGGCTCGGGCAGGGGCACCTCGGCGGTCTCGAAGACCTCGCTGCCCCCGGCCTGACGGGCACGGACCACCGTGGCTTTCTCGGGAAGATCCTCAGGAAACACAGTCGGCTCACTCATAGCCCCGAGGTTACCCGAGCACCCGGCGCGGAGACTATGAGCCCGGAGACACCTCAGGAGTGCATAAATATTGATGTGCCTGCATAAAATCGCGTAGTCTGTGGTGCGAGCCGCATCGGCTCCCTCACACAGACGAGTCGGGAAGTGAGCATACGTGTCGTATTCAGCAGCTGTCTCTGGAGCTTCAGGCTACGCCGGAGGTGAGGTTCTGCGCCTGCTGGCGAACCACCCCGAGGTCCATATCCGCACCGTGACCGCCCATTCGAACGCCGGTCAGCGTCTGGGTGAGCTGCAGCCGCATCTGCACACCCTGGCGGACCAAGTCCTGGTGGAGACGACTCCGGAGAACCTGGCCGGGCACGACGTCGTCTTCCTCGCTCTCCCGCACGGCGCCTCCGCAGAGATCGCCGCCCAGTTGGGAGAGGACACTGTGGTCATCGATGCCGCGGCAGACCACAGGCTGGAGAATCCCGCAGACTGGGAGAAGTTCTACGGCTCTGCGCACCAGGGCACTTGGCCCTACGGTCTGCCGGAGCTGCCCGGCCAGCGCGCAAAGCTCGCCGGTGCCAGGCGCATCGCAGTCCCCGGCTGCTATCCCACCACGGTGCTGCTGGGCCTGGCACCCGCCTTCGCCTCCGGCCAGGTGCTGCCCGACGACGTCGTCATCGTTGCCGCAACAGGCACCTCGGGAGCCGGCAAGTCTCTGAAGCCGCACCTCCTGGGCTCAGAGGTCATGGGCGGCATGAGTCCCTACGGCGTCGGCGGTGGACACCGTCACACCCCCGAGATCGAACAGGGACTCACCTGGGCTGCCGGAGAGCCCGTACAGGTCTCCTTCACTCCCACCCTGGCGCCCATGTCCCGCGGCATTCTCGCCACATCGACTGCAAAGATCGCACCTGGCACCACCGTCGACAGTCTGCGGGAGGCCTACGCCGCCCACTACGACGCCGAGCCCTTCGTTCACCTGCTGCCCGAGGGTCAGTGGCCCGCCACCAAGCAGGTGGTGGGCTCCAACCACGTGACTATCCAAGTCGCGGTGGACGAGCACGCTGGCCGCGCCGTCGTCGTCTCTGCCAGCGACAACCTCACCAAGGGCACTGCCGGCGGGGCCGTGCAATCCATGAATCTCGCCCTCGGTCTTCCAGAGACCGCGGGCCTGAACTTGCTGGGAGTTGCCCCGTGACCACCTCATCCCTGACCCCTCGCGACGCCGGCACCCTGGTCAGCGCCGCGGAGAAAGCGGCCGTGCTCATCGAGGCCCTGCCCTGGATCCAGAAGTTCGCAGGGGAGACCATCGTCATCAAGTACGGCGGCAACGCCATGATCAGCGATGAGCTGCGCCGGGCCTTCGCCGAAGACGTCGTGTTCCTGCGGCACGTCGGCGTCAATCCCGTGGTGGTCCACGGCGGTGGCCCGCAGATCAACCACATGCTCGAAGCTGTGGGTGTGCAGTCGGAGTTCGTCGGTGGCTACCGCGTCACCACCCCGGAGACCTTGGACGTGGTGCGCATGGTGCTGACCGGACAGGTCGGCCGTCAGCTCATCGGACTCATCAATTCTCACGGCCCCTATGCCGTCGGGCTCTCCGGCGAGGATGCCGCCCTGCTGCGCGCGGCACGCAAGCGAGCCGTCGTCGACGGTGAGGAGGTGGACTTGGGACTCGTCGGTGAAGTCACCGGCGTGAACCCCGCCGCAGTCCAGGACCTCCTGGCCGCCGGCCGCATCCCGGTGATCTCCACGATCGCCCCGGAGTTCGACGACCACGGCAATCCCACCGGCGAGGTGCTCAACGTCAACGCTGACACGGCAGCGGGGGCGGTCGCCGCAGCCCTCGGGGCGGCCAAGCTGGTCATGCTCACCGACGTCGAGGGGCTCTACGCCAACTGGCCGGACAAGTCCTCGCTGATCTCCTCGCTCTCCGCCGGTGACCTGCGCCGCATGCTGCCGGATCTGGTGGCCGGCATGATCCCCAAGATGAGCGCTGCGCTCTCGGCGGTGGAGGCCGGCGTGCCCCGAGCGCACATTGTCGATGGGCGCAGCCCGCATTCGATGCTGCTGGAGATCGTCACCACTGACGGCGTGGGCACTCAGATCATTCCCGACCACGAGGTCGCCCCTGTGAAGGAGGGCTCCGCATGACCGACTATCCCGATGTTCTGCACCGCGCGGCCCCCGGGTCTGCCCAGAACTGGCAGCAGCGCTACGAGAGCTCGCTCATGGGCGTCTTCGGCACGCCAGCTGACCTGCTGGTCAGCGGCCGCGGCTGCTGGGTGACCGACTCGCAGGGTCGCGAGCTGCTGGATATGCTCGGCGGTATCGCCGTCAACGCTCTCGGCCACGCCCATCCCGCGCTGACGGCAGGACTCACCGAGCAGCTGCAGCGGATGGGCCACATCTCCAACCTGTTCACCTCGGTTCCGCAGATGCGACTGGCTGAGATGCTTCTCGCTGCGGCCCAGGCACCCGAGGGTTCCTCGGTGTTCTTCGCCAACTCCGGGTCGGAGGCCAACGAGGCGGCGCTCAAAGCTGTGCTGCGCCACCGCCGAAGCACCGGAAAAACCCGGATCCTCGCGCTCGAGGGCGGGTTCCACGGCCGGACCTCCGGTGCACTGTCGCTGACGCATAAACCGGCATTCCGCGAACCCTTCGGAGACCTCATCCCCGGGGTTGAGTTCCTGCCGGTTAACGACGGGGAAGCGCTGGAGAGGGCCTTCGTCGCCGACGACGTCGCCGGCCTCTTCCTCGAACCCATCCAGGGTGAGGCCGGCGTGAAACCCTTGCAGCGGGACTACTTGCTGGCGGCGCGCGAGCTGACCCGGGGCAGTGGTGCGCTTCTGGTCCTCGACGAAGTCCAGACTGGGATCGGGCGCACCGGCGAGTGGTTCCGGTTCCAGGGCGTGCAGCGCGGCGTGACCGGAGCTAGCGGCGGGAGTGCAGACGGTGAGGCTGCGGACCTCACACCCGATCTGATGACCCTGGCGAAAGGCCTGGGTTCGGGTTTCCCGATCGGAGCACTGGTGGCCTTCGGCGCCCAGCACAGCGCTCTGCTCGGTGCGGGCCAGCACGGCTCCACCTTCGGCGGCAACCCGCTGGCGGCCGTGGCCGGTCAGATCACGCTGGAGACCATCGAGAAGGAGGGGCTGCTGCCGCACGTCCATCAGGTGGGGAGCCGGATCGCAGAGGGTCTGCGCAGCATGGACGCGGTCAGCGACGTTCGCCAGTACGGCCTGCACATCGGCATCGACCTTGACCCGGAAGCCTTCTCCTCCCAGACACCGGCCAAGGCCGTGGTGGTCCAGGCCCGGGAGCACCACGGCCTGATCCTCAACGCCACCGGAGACCACACGCTGCGCCTGGCGCCCCCGCTGATCCTCACGGCGGAGGAAGCCGACCTCTTCCTCAACCGCTTCCAGAACTCGTGTAAGGACCTTGCCTCATGACCACGCGCCACTTCCTCACCGACCTCGACCTGGAGCCTGATGAGCTGGTCCAGGTGCTGAACCTGGCCGACTACATGAAAGCCTCCCCGTATGAGATCACGGCACTGGCGGGCCCCCAGACGGCCGCGGTGATCTTCGACAAGACCTCCACCCGCACACGCTTCTCTTTCGCCAGCGGCATCGCACACCTGGGCGGTCAGCCCATCATCGTCAATCCCGGCGAGGCGCAGCTGGGTCATAAGGAGTCCATTGCGGACACCGCGCGTGTCCTGGAGAGGCAGGTGGCGCTGATCATCTGGCGCACCTACGCCCAAGCGGGGCTCGAGGAGATGGCGGAGTACTCCCGGGTGCCCGTCATCAACGCCCTCAGCGACGACTACCACCCCTGCCAGCTCCTTGCCGACTTGCAGGCGGTCCGCGAGCAGCTCGGCTCTTTGGAGGGCAGGACGCTGGCCTACCTGGGAGATGCAGCCAACAACATGGCCAACTCCTATCTGCTGGCGGGCGTCAATGCGGGCATGAACGTCAGGATCGCCGGTCCCGAGGGCTACCTGCCCTCCGAGAGGATCGTCGCAGCGGCACAGGCACGCGCCCAGCGGACCGGCGCGCAGATCACCATCACCACCAGCCCGGAGGAGGCCGTCGCCGGTGCCGACGTCGTGGCCACCGACACCTGGGTGTCTATGGGGCAGGAGGAGGAGAAGGAGCAGCGGCTCCGGCTCTTCGGCGACTACCAGGTCAACGCCGGCCTGATGGAGCATGCGGCGGAGGGTGCCGTCGTCCTGCACTGCCTGCCCGCCTACCGCGGCGCGGAGATCACCTCAGAGGTGCTGGACGGCCCGCAGTCGGTGATCTGGGATGAGGCGGAGAACCGGCTCCACGCTCAGAAGGCCGTCATGGCATGGCTCCTGGTGCAGTCGGGGCGAGCTGACGAGGCAACGGCAGAGCTGGTCCGGCGCGGCGTCCGAGGACAGCCCGCGGCATGACACCGACCACCAAGACGGCCCGCCACGCCAAGATCCGAGAGCTGGTCTCGCGGTCCTCCATCCGCTCCCAGGCTGAGCTGGCCCAGCGGCTCGCGGATGAGGGCGTGAAAGTCACCCAGGGGACTTTGTCCCGGGACCTGGTGGAGATCGGCGCGGCACGTGTGCGCACAGGGGAGGGTTCCCTCATCTACGCGGTGCCCTCCGAGGGACCGGAGCGGGAGCTCACGGCAGACCAGACTGAGGCGACGACGACGGCACGGCTGGCATCCCTGTGCAAGGATTTGCTCGTCTCCGCCGAAGCGAGCGCGAACCTCGTGATCCTCCGCACCCCGCCCGGGGCGGCGCAGTTCCTGGCCAGCGCGATCGACCATGCAGGTCTGAAGGCCGTCATCGGCACCATCGCCGGGGACGACACCATTATGATCGTCACCGCCGAGCCGGGCGGGGGAGAGGCCGTGGCCGAGCGTTTCCGCGGCTTCGCCGAAGGCCGCACCTGAGGCAGCATGCGCGCAGCGGCCCCCTCGAAGGAGAGAGCGCGCCGCGCGCACCGGTGCTCAGTCAGCAGCGCCCAGATCCAGTCCCATCTGCCAGAACTGCCCCTCGAGCCGCGTCGCGGTGGCAAAGTGCTGGGCCAGCTCCTCGAAACGGGCCTCGGTGAAGCTCCTCCGGGCCAGCTCCTCAATATGGGCAACCGCAGCCTGGGCGGTCTGGAGGTAGCCGGCCCCCGAGTACTCGCTGATCCACTCGCCGTAGGGATGCTTGGGGTTCTGCTCCAACGCGGGCTTGAGCCGTCGACCGATCTCTGCGTATCCCACCACACAGGGGGAGAGCGCGACATGCAGATCGAGCAGGTCCCCGGAGCTGCCGGCGTCGAGCACATAGCGGGTGTAGGCCACCGTGGTCTCGTGCTCCGGTGCAGCGTCCAGCGCCTGGCGGCTGATGCCCCAGCCCTCGCACAGCCGCACATGCAGCTCGGTCTCGGCCACGATCGCCGCCAGGCCGTCCTGGGCGGCGCGGATATCGGCCATGGTCCGGCTCTTGTAGGCGGCCAGAGCATAGGCGCGGGCGAACTGGATCAGGAATAGGTAGTCCTGGATGAGATATTGCCGGAATGCCTCTTCGGGAAGGCTTCCGTCCTCCATCTGCTGGATAAAGCGGTGATCGGTAAAACCGGCCCACTCCTGCGCGGCGGCGTCCTTCAGGCGGTCAAACAGCGTGCCCATCACTGATCTCCTCCGGCATAGACGGCCTCGAAGAACTCGAGCTCCAAGGCGGTGGCGCGGCCAAAGAAGTCCCGGGCGACGGCGTCGTCCTCCGGTCCCAGCCGGTCCAGTTCGGAGCGCAGAAAGCCTACGAACTCCACGAACTCTGGGTTGTCGTGCAGGGTGATCCACTCGGCGTGCACAAAGTTGGTCGGAAGCTCGCCCTCCAGGGTGCGGGCCCACTCGTAGTAGAGCCATTCGGCCACGGTGAGCACCGCCAGAACGGCCACGTAGTTTCGTGTGGCTGCGGCCTCGCGCATGATGGCCTGGAAGCCGGCGGTGGGCTCGGTGTCGGGAACACCCGCGCGCTGGTCCTCGCTCACCCCCAGGGCCTCGAAGGCGCGCAGGAAGTAGGTGTTCTCCTCACTGGAGATCATTCCCGCAAAGCGGCCGAAGCGCAGACGAGCCTCAAACGTGTCTGCCGTGGCGATGGCCGATCCCAGCAGGGTGAGGAACGAATCCAGGAACCGGTGGTCCTGGACCAGGTAGGCCGCCATAGTGTGATCGCTGACGGTCCCGGACAGTAGCTCCCGGACAAAGCGATGGCCGACCGCGTTGTCCCACGCGGGCTGGTTCTCAGCGCGCAGCTGATCGGTGAAGCGTTGACTCATATGCTCTCCTGACTGGCTCGATGTCCGGCTCACGCGTCGAAGGAGAGATGCGATGACGTCGACCCGTCCGTGGCTGCTCGCCCGGTGCGGGTGTGGGTGAAGACGTCCCGTCCCTTCGCCGGCATGACCCGGATCAGGTTCAAAGGGTTGCCGCGCCGCCTGCGCAGTGCAGGCCTGCGGCGTCTCAGTCCCTTTCGGCGGGACGCCCCTCGGTCGTCTCTCACGCTAGCATGTGAGCTGCCTCATGCGCTGGGGGAGTGGGCGCCTGCCACCGCCGCGTCGAAGTCCTCCTCCACCATGGCGGCGTTGGCAGCCGCACCGGCGAAGTTCCCGGAGCTGATGGACAGCGGCACATTGGCCCCGGGATTGGCGACGTTGCCTGCCGCCCAGACCTGGGAGTGGCTCGTGCGGAACATGGGATCCACGGCGAGGAAGCTGCCCATGGGCGTCTCGCTGCGCTCCAGGTTCAGACCATTGAGGTAAGAGTCGTTGGGCGTCATGGTGGCCACGGCGAAGATCGCATCCAGTTCCACGGCGCGGCCATCGGCCAGCAGAACATCGGAGATGGATGATCCCGCACCCCGCACCTCGGTGACCGGGGTCGGCTCCACCTGGACGCCGCGTGCGGCGAGGCGATGGAGCACCTCCTCGTCGAGTTCCCCGGCGTTCGCGCTGAAGAAGGTCAGGTCATCGCTCCACTGGCGCAGCAGCTGTCCCACATGCGCGGACATGGGGCCGTTGGAGAGGACGCCGAGGCGCTGGCCCCTGACCTCCCATCCGTGGCAGTAGGGGCAGTGCAGGACGCTGGTGCCCCAGCGTTCCGCCAGGCCGGGGATCTCCGGCAGCCGATCCGTGAGGCCGGTAGCGGCGATGACGGTGCGCGCAAAGACCGCCCTGTCGTCCTCGAGTGTGATCCGCATACTGCGCAAGTTCTCCGAGGTCGCCTCGGCTACCTCAGTCACGCGTGCTGAGACGAACTTGGCGCCATACATGGCTGCCTCGCGCTGCCCTCTGCTGATGAGCTGGGCAGGGTCAAGTCCTTCGTGACCAAGGACGCCGTGCATATGAGCGGCGAAGCGGTTTCGGGGCAGCCCGCTGTCCACCACAAGCACGGTGCGGCGGGCGCGGCCGAGCGTCAGGGCGGCACTGAGTCCGGCGGCGCTGCCGCCGATGACGATGGTGTCCCACAGCTGCTGCTCGGGCATAGCCTCCTGAGGCAGAGGCGCGTGGGACGGCGGGGTGGGTGCTGTGCTGGAAAGGCTCATGTGATCCATAGTGGACGTGTATTGCTGATGTGTCATGCCGCTTTGCCATATCAGCAAAAGTCGGCGACCATGGACACATGAAGGAACTTGCGAATCTCGGGCTGCGGCTTCGCGCTGCCCGGACCGGCCGAGGATGGACCCTGGAGAGCCTGGCTCATAAGGCAGGGATCTCGGCGAGCACTCTCTCGCGACTTGAGGCCGGCAAGCGCCAAGCCAACCTGGAGCTTCTCCTGCCGCTGACTAAGGCCCTGGGGATCGGAGTGGATGAGCTGCTGACCCCGGTGGTGGAGGATCCGCGGGTGGACAGGGAAGCATGGGAGCGTGACGACGCGACCTTCCAGCCGCTCTCCCCAGAGTCTTCACACGTGCAGACTTACAAGATCACCTTCACCCCGCGTCCGGCCTACGAGGGCCCCCTGGGGACCCACGGCGGGCACGAATGGCTCTACGTGCTCTCGGGCCGGCTGCGGTTGCAGCTGGATGACCGGGAGATCATTCTGCACCGGGGAGAAGCGGCAGAGTTCGACACCTGGACACCGCACGCGATGTCCGCCGTAGGACCTGAGAATGCCGAGATCATCAGCATCTTCAATGAGGCCGGGGTGAAGTTCCACACCGCCGTGCAATGACGGGTGCTTCCCCCGGCCTCACTGACAGGGTCCAGGTATCAGACCCACTGTTCTTCCATGTTGGGCCACACGCGGTGGAGGATATCGTTCCACGTCAGAACGCCGGCAAAGGCGTGACCCGCGCGTACGACGGCCAGCTGTTCGCCGGCGGCGCGCATCTGCTGGAACGCCTCGTACACGGATGCCTCTGCAGAGACCACCAGGGCCGGGCGTGCCAGCTGCCGGGCGGCGGAGTCCTCCGGCACGCTCAAGGTGTCCCGTACGTGCACGATCAGCGGGGCGGCCGCCAGCGGCGTCAGCAGCACACGCAGCTCACCGCTGCGGTGGGCGGCGCGCTGAACCTCTCGTGCGGTGGCCGTCGCCGGCACGGTGGGCGCCTGGGCTCCCTGACGTTCGGCGAGGACGTCGCCGACGGTCAGGGACTCCAGCTCGATGATGCTGGAGATCTGCGTGCCCGAGGCCTGGTCGAGGACTCCGGCCCGGGTGGAGTGCTCCACCAGATGACGGATGGTCTCGGAGTCGTAGCCGCCCGCAGCGGCGCGGTCCACCGGCTCCACGCCGGTAGCGGCCACCAGTCGGTTGGCGATGCTGTTGATCCACTTCAGCAGCGGGCGGAAGATCCGGATGAACACTCGCGAAGGCACGGCCACCACGCGGGCGGAGAGCTCCGGGTGGGCAATGGCCCAGGACTTCGGGGCCATCTCACCCACCACCAGGTGCAGGAAGGTCATCAGCAGCAGTGCCAGACCGAAGGCCAGCGCATCGGCGGCCCAGGCAGGCAGGTTCAATGCGGCCAGAACTGGTGTCAGGGCGTAGTGCACTGCGGGCTTGCTCACCGCACCCAGTGCGAACGTGCAGGCTGTGATGCCCAGCTGAGCGCCTGCCAGCATGATGGTCAGCTCGTTGAGACTGCGTAGCGCGGCCCGCGAGGTCCGGCTCGTCTCTGCCGACTCCTCCAGGCGGTGACGGCGGGCTGCCAGCAGGGAGAACTCGATGATCACGAAGAACGCCGAAAGGACAATGATGCCCGCGGTGGCCAGCAGCGGAATCAACCATTCGCTCACTTGTCCTCCCCTTCCTTCTCGTGGAGTACCACACGCACCGATTCGGGTACGTGGCGGTCCACACTCGTCACGGTGATCTCAAGCCAGCGCTGCGGAACGGTCTCCTCGGCGTAGTCCGAGGGGTCAGCAGGAAGCTCAACCCGGACCGTCTGGCCCTCCTCCAGCAGGGCGCCCTGCTGGGCGATGAGCAGACCTGAGAGCGTCTCGTAGTCACCCTCGGGGATGCTGTGGCCGATGACCCGCTCCACCTCGTCCAGGTGGAGGTCTCCGTCCACCTGCCACTGGGCGTCGCCGTGGGCTTCGATGCCAGCGGGCTCTTCGGTGTCGTGCTCGTCGGTGATCTCACCGAGGACCTCTTCCGCGAGGTCCTCCATGGTGACCACGCCGGTGAACCCTCCGTACTCGTCGATGACACAGGCCATCTGCGCCGATTCGGCCCGGAGCAGCCGAACGGCTTCGGGTAGCGGCATCAGAGTGGGAACGATCACGGGTTTGCGCATCAGCTCAGTGACGGCGGCGTCGTCGTCGAGTTCGGTGCCCAGGAGATCGATCAGGTGCACGATGCCGATGGGCTCGTCCTCCTCGTCGACCACCGGGTACCGGGTGTGCTCCTGAGCCATCATGGCGCGTACCTCGCCCAGGGTGGTGCGGGGATGTACGTAGCCGGTCCGGGAACGGGGGACCATGGCGTGCTCCACGTCGTGGTCGGGGAAGTCCAGCACGCGGTCCAGTGCCAGAAACAGCTCATCAGGCAGATCGCCGCTGTCGTGGGAGCTTGTCACGATGTGCTCCAGATCCTTCACGGTGGCGCTGGACTCCACGTCGTGCACGGGTTCGATGCGCAGGATGCGCAGCAGCCCGTTCGCAGCTTTGTCGAAGATCGTGATGAGCCATCCGAAGACGCTCAGATAGATCTTGGTGGAGCGGGCCAGGCCGAGTGCCAGTGGCACGGGGTTGGCGATCGCGTAGTTCTTCGGGAACAGCTCACCGAAGATCATCTGGACCACGGTGGAGACCGTCAGCGCCAGCACGGTTCCCACCGTGATGCTCAGCGCTGCGGGAACCCCCGCGCGGCCCAGGAGGCTGCCCAGGCCCTCACCCACCAGGGGTTCGGCCACGTAGCCCACGAGAAGACCCGTGACAGTAATGCCCAGCTGTGCGCCGGAGAGCATGAAGGATGTGCGTCGAGTGACGTCGAGTGCGCGCTGTGCGGCTTGATCGCCGCCCTCAGCCATGGCGCGGAGTCGGTTGCGGTCCACCGACATGTAGGCGAACTCCTGGGCCACGAAGTAGCCGTTCGCCGCAATGATGACAAGTATGAGAAGACAGCCGAGAAGCAGAAGCAAAGCAGTGATCACTTGCGGGTCACTGCTCCTGCGGGGTGAAGGTCGCTGATCAGCGACGGATTAGACAGGGTCACAGCGTATGCGGAGCAACATCGTCGACGTCGCAGAACCGCACGGCGTATGGCGTTCACCAGGGTGAGGCACCTCTTCGCAGTTAGTGGGTATGGTGAGCACAGATTCTAGGGTCTGGCGCAGGGTCTGTCTATGGTTTGATCACGACTCGCCGGGGGGAGGGGCTCAGGAGCGGGCCTGGAGCAGTTCCCGCATGGAATCCAGTCCGAACATCTCCACGACGGCGAACGCGTTCTGTCCGCCGAGGTGCGGGTCTGCTCCGGCGTCCAGCAGCAGGCGCGCAATCTCTTCATTCTGGCGGAAGACGGCGCAGGAGACGGCCGTCTGCCCGCGGTCGTTGAGGCGATCCACGTCGGCATCGCGCTCCAGCAGGCCGCGCACCATGTCTGCGTGATCGTTGTAGGCGGCGAGGATGAGCAGCGAGTCGCCTTTGGCGTTGGTGAGGTTGACCGGAATCCCCTGATCGATGAACTCAAGGAGCTCCTCGGTTCTGCCGGCGCGCGCCAGGTCGAACATCGAGTTGAGGAACTCGATCTGCTCATCGGTCAGCTCCGGAGCCCCGTCCTGGGTTGCATCAGCCATGAGCCCACTGTATCGGCGTGCCCCGCGCTGCGCCATGAGAACCACGCGCGTCCCCGGCAGGGGACTTTCACTCGATAGGCTGAGGGGCAGGGCCGACGCTTCGCTGATAAGTATGCATAGCTTTGAATATTTATGTAGACTTGGGACGATCCGAACCGCGCTACACCTCACGCGCCGACCTTCTAGGAGCCACCTCGTGACTGACCGTATTGTTCTCGCCTACTCGGGCGGCCTCGACACCTCTGTTGCCATCGGCTGGATCGCTGAGGCCACCGGTGCCGAAGTGATTGCCGTTGCCGTCGACGTCGGACAGGGCGGCGAGTCCCTGGAGACTGTGCGCCAGCGCGCCCTGGACTGCGGCGCGGTGGAGGCCTACGTCGCCGACGCCCGCGATGAGTTCGCCGAGCAGTACTGCATGCCCACGCTGAAGGCCAACGGTCTCTACATGGACGCCTACCCGCTGGTCTCCGCGATCTCCCGCCCCGTGATCTCTAAGCACCTGGTGGCAGCGGCGCAGCAGTTCGGAGCCACCACTGTGGCCCACGGCTGCACCGGCAAGGGCAATGATCAGGTCCGCTTCGAAGTCTCCATCCAGACGCTGGGCCCGGAGCTGAAGTGCATCGCGCCCGTCCGCGACCTGGCGCTGACCCGCGACAAGGCCATCGAATACGCCGAAAAGCACAACCTGCCGATCGAGACCACCAAGAAGAACCCCTTCTCGATCGACCAGAACGTCTGGGGCCGCGCGGTGGAGACCGGGTTCCTGGAGGACATCTGGAACGGTCCCACTAAGGATGTCTACGACTACACCGAGGATCCGGCGTTCCCGCCTTCGCCCGACGTCGTCACCATCACCTTTGATCAGGGCGTGCCCGTGGCCCTGGACGGTGAGACGCTGACCCCGCTGCAGGTCATCGAGCACCTGAACCGCCGCGCGGGCGCCCAGGGCGTTGGGCGGATCGACATCGTCGAGGATCGTCTGGTGGGCATCAAGTCCCGCGAGATCTACGAGGCTCCGGGAGCCATGGCTCTGATGGCTGCACACCGTGAGCTGGAGAACATCACCCTGGAGCGTGAGCAGGCCCGGTTTAAGAAGACCGTGGATCAGCGCTGGACCGAGCTGGTCTACGACGGCCAGTGGTTCTCCCCGCTGAAGAAGAATCTGGACGTCTTCATCGACGAGACGCAGAAGTACGTCTCCGGCGAGATTCGCCTGGAGTTGCACGGCGGTCGCGCCACCGTGCAGGGCCGTCGTTCCGAGACCAGCCTGTATGACTTCAACCTGGCCACCTATGACACCGGCGACACCTTCGACCAGTCCAGCGCACGGGGATTCATTGACATCTACGGGCTCTCGGCCAAGACCGCCTCTCAGCGCGAGGAGCGCCTCTACGGCAAGCCCGATCTCTCCGGCGCCGGTGTGGAGACCACATGAGCACGGAACCCCTGCCGGGACGCAGCTCCGGTACGAATGAAGGTGCCCTCTGGGGTGGGCGCTTTGCCTCCGGACCCGCCGACGCCCTGGCGCGCCTGAGCAAGTCGACCCATTTCGACTTCCGGCTGGCGCGTTATGACATCGCCGGATCCCGGGCCCATGCCCGTGTTCTGCACCGTACCGGTCTGCTCACGGAGGCGGAGCTGGAGGGAATGCTCTCTGCGCTGAATCGTCTGGAGGAGGATGTGCTCTCGGGCGCGTTCGCCCCGGCCCACAGCGATGAGGATGTGCACGGCGCCCTGGAGCGCGGGCTCCTGGAGCGGGCGGGCCAGGAGCTGGGCGGAAAACTGCGCGCCGGCCGTTCCCGCAACGACCAGATTGCCACCATGGGGCGGATGTTCCTGCGCGACCATGCTCGCGTCATCGCCGCCGGCGTGCTGGAGACGATCGATGCGCTGGTGGCCCAGGCCCAGGCGCATCCTGAGGCGCCCATGCCCGGACGCACCCATCTTCAGCACGCCCAGCCTGTGCTGCTGAGTCATCACCTGCTGGCCCACGCCTGGGCTTTCACCCGGGATCTGCAGCGACTGACGGACTGGGACAAGCGTGCCGCCGTCTCGCCCTACGGCTCCGGCGCGCTGGCCGGCTCATCCCTGGGCCTGGACCCGCAGCGGGTGGCCGAGGAGTTGGGCTTCACCGAGGCCGCGTGGAACTCCATCGATGGCACCGCCGCCCGCGACGTCTACGCCGAGTTCGCCTGGGTCTCCGCCATGATCGGCGTGGATCTGTCCAGGATCAGCGAAGAGGTCATCTTCTGGGCCACCAAGGAGGCCGGGTTCGTCACTCTCGACGACGCCTTCTCCACCGGCTCCTCGATCATGCCCCAGAAGAAGAACCCCGACGTCGCCGAACTGGCCCGCGGCAAGTCCGGCCGTCTCATCGGCGACCTCACCGGGCTCATGGCTACGCTCAAGGGCCTGCCCCTGGCGTACAACCGCGACCTGCAAGAGGACAAGGAGCCGCTCTTCGACGCCGTGGACACGCTGGAGTTGCTGCTGCCCGCGGTCTCGGGCATGATCGGCACCCTCGTCTTCCACACCGAGAAGATGGCCGAACTGGCTCCACGCGGGTTCGCACTGGCCACGGACATCGCTGAGTGGCTGGTGCGTCAGGGCGTGCCCTTCCGCGTTGCCCATGAGCTGGCGGGCGAGGCCGTGCGCGTGGCCGAGGCCCGTGACGTCGAGCTCTGGGACCTCACCGACGAGGAGTTCGCCGGTATCTCCGAACACCTCACCCCGGCGGTGCGGGAGGTGCTGACGACCTTCGGGTCGTTGAACTCCAGGTCCTCCCGGGGTGGCACCGCGCCTTCGGCCGTGGCCGAGCAGCTCCAGGAGCTTGACCGGCAGCTGGAGCCCCTGCGAGCGTTCGCCGGCACTGCCGGAAGCAACGTCGGACCGGACAGCGTCGCCTAGGTGGAATCCCGTCTTCCGGGAACGGCCGTCGCGACTGCGGCGGCCGTTCTTCTCTTCTCTACCCTGCTGACCGGGTGCTCTGACGATGAGGCCCCGGTTCCAGCTGCCGAAAGCTATCCGGAGGTCCCCGAGCAGCTGCATCCACCACGGGCTGGGCAGTTCGCCGACCCCACCGGGGTGCCGGCGGGAGAGCCTATCGATGCCGTGCCGATCGATCAGCTGCCCGACCCTGACTGGATCCAGGATGCCTCCGAAGCTACGGGCATCCCGGAACGGGCACTTGCGGCCTATGCGGGTGCTGCGTTGCGGGCCCATCAGCTGCATCCTGGCTGCGGGATCGGCTGGAATACCTTGGCCGGGATTGGTCAGGTCGAGTCTCACCACGGCACCTATGGCGGTGCAGAAGTTGACGACGACGGGCGGGTGGATCCGCCCATCGTCGGCGTCGCGCTCGACGGCAGTCCGGGACTCATGGAGATTCCGGATACGGACGGCGGCGAGCTTGACGGCGACGACGAGTTTGACCGTGCCGTGGGACCCATGCAGTTCATTCCCACCACCTGGCGCACTTACGCTCTCGACGGCAGCCGCAGCGGCCAGGCCGATCCCCACCAGTATGATGACGCCGCGCTGACGGCCGCCTCCTATCTCTGTCAGCGCGGCGGCGAGCTCACCACCCCGGAGGGCTTCACGGACGCTGTCCTGGCCTATAACCAGTCCACGGAGTATCTGGCCCAGGTCGCTGGTGCTGCGCATCTCTACGCCTCGGCCTTCGAGCAGGAAACGGACGAACCTGCCACTGCTGAGGGCTTCGGCGCTCCCTGAGGACGGCCGCAGGCCGGCTACGGACCTGCGGAGCTCGCCTGACTGCCGCCGCCGAGAACCAGCACGGCGTCGTCGTGCTAATGTGCTGTGAGTCACCGATCGGTGGCGTGAACTGAATACATCCGACAGGGGAGCGACCCCGTGACGGCGCCTCGCCGTACGACAGTCGCTGAGAGTGGGCTGATGGCCCAGACCCTTGAACCTGCCCAGGCTAGAACCTGCGAAGGAAGTCGAGCATATGACTCACCATTCTGTGCGCCCTGACGCACCCTCCTCAGTCCGACCCCAGCCTCAGCGCGCCCGCACATTCCGGTGGAGCGTCTCAGACATCGTGGTGGCCTCCACCCTCGCGGTGGCCTCCGGCGTCATCTTCTGGGCCTGGAACCTCAGTTACCACGCGGTGGGCTCGCTCTTCGCCTTCTATCCGCCCGTGGAAACTCTGGTGCACGGGATGTGGCTCTTCCCCGCCGTGCTCGGGGCGCTCATCATCCGCAAACCTGGTGCCGCGATCTACTGCGAAATGGTGGCCGCCTCCGTCTCAGCCCTGTTGGGCTCCCAGTGGGGCCTGACCGTCCTCTCCTCAGGATTCATGCAGGGTCTGGGGGCCGAACTGATCGTGCTGGCCTTCCTCTACCGGCGGTTCACCGTTGACGTGGCCATGCTTGCCGGGGCGGGAGCAGGACTGGCCGGGGGAGTCACGTACCACTGGATTGTGCCTATGTACGCCTACGCTCCGCTGGAGACCGCCGTCCACATCGGATGTTTCGCGCTCTCGGGCGCCATCATCGCGGGCCTGATGCCATGGTTCCTCACCCGAGGGCTGGCCGCCGCAGCCGTGCTGTCCCCATTGGCCTCGCGCAGGGCCCACCGTGAACCGGCTCTGATCCGCCGGCGTGAGGGGCACACCGAGCATCCCGCCTCCGCACCGCGCTGATGACGGCCACGAGTGCCTCTGCCGGGGTGCGAGCGCCCGGCGCAGACGTTGTGGCCTCGGAGTGGAGCTGGCAGCACGCCGACCGTTCGACCCCGGCGGTGCAGAATATTGACCTGCATATCGCGCCGGGGGAGAAGGTGCTGCTGGCAGGTCCCTCGGGAGCCGGCAAATCCACTTTCCTGCACGGACTCGCCGGAGTCCTTCACGGGGAGGATGCGACCTCCCGCGGCCAGCTGCTAATCAATGGGCGGCCCGCCGACCAAGCCCGAGGTGCCGCCGGGCTGATGCAACAGGACCCGGAGTCCCAGGTGGTGCTCGCCCGGATGGGCGATGACGTCGCGTTCGCCCCCGAGAACCTCGCGGTGGATCCCGCGCTGATCTGGCCCAGAGTGCGGAACTGCCTGAAGGCCGTCGGGCTCCAGGAGTTTGACCTGGAACACCCCACCTCGGCGCTCTCCGGGGGACAGAAGCAGAGGCTGGCCCTGGCCGGCATCCTCGCGATGGAGCCGGGTCTGCTGCTGCTGGATGAGCCCACCGCCAATCTCGACCCCGAGGGGGTGGTGCAGATCCGTGACGCCGTGGTCGCGGCGGCCCGCCGCACCGAGGCCACCATGATCGTGGTCGAGCACCGGCTCCACGTATGGGCTCCGCACGTGGACACTCTGGTCGTGCTGCAGCCGGGTGGAGGCGCCAGACGCGTGCCGGCGTCGTCGATCTATGAGGACGACGCCCTGCGCGCCGAGTTGGTCGAAATGGGACTATGGGTCCCTGGAATCGACCCACTCTCCACGCCTGCCTTGCGAGCCAGCCGGAGTAGCCGAGGTGCTGCCGGGTCCGGCCCTGTGCTGCTGCGGGGTCACGGACTGGCCGTTTCCCGGCACTCGCCCAAGACCTCGTGGCGACGCAGGACCAGCCCCCGGGCTCTGCGCATCGAAGAAGAGATCACCGTGCGCGCCGGCACCACACTAGGCATCACCGGCGCCAACGGAGCAGGGAAATCCACGCTCCTGCTGACGCTGGCCGGGCTGCTGCCTCGCCACGGCGGGACCCTGGAAGTTGTGGCCGCATCCGGTTCCCCAGTGTCCAGAGTGGAAGAGACCGCGGATCCGTTCACCTGGGACGCCGGTGAGCTGACGGCGCGCATTGGCATGGTGTTCCAGGAGCCCGAGCACCAGTTCGTCACCACCAGCGTGGCCGAGGAGCTGGCACTGAGCGCCCGGCAGGCCGTAGAGCCGGGTTCCCGAGAGCCGCTCTACTCCGAGGAGCAGGTGCAGGAGCGTGTCGCTGTGCTCCTGGACCGGCTCAATCTGAAGGGTTTGGCGGAGGCCAACCCCTTCACCCTCTCGGGCGGGGAAAAGCGGCGTCTGTCAGTGGGCACCGCGCTCGCCGCAGGGCCGCCGCTGCTGCTTCTGGATGAACCTACCTTCGGCCAGGATGCCCGGACCTTCGCAGATCTGGTTCTCCTGCTCCGCGAACACCTGGCCGACGGAGGCGCGGTCTGCGCGGTGACCCACGATGAGGCTTTTCTGCGCGCCCTGGACGCGGAACGGCTGGAGCTCGGTGCCGGTGATTCGCCCACGAGTGGCCCACAGGAGCGACCGAGGCATGAGCCCGCCGGGCCTCCGGGCTTCGGCGGCGTGAAGGACACTTCCTGGCTGGGACGTCGCAATGCGCTGGCCAAACTCATCGGGCTGGTGCTGATCACCTGTGCACTGGTCATGACGATCGACTGGGTCAGCTCCGTGGTGGTGATGGCCGCGAGCTTCCTGCTGCTGCCGGCCGCCGGTATCCGTGCAGGGACGTTCCTGCTGAGGACATGGCCCTTCGCCGTAGGAGCCCTCGTGGCCGTATGGGGTACCGCTATTGCCGCGGAGGAGTCAGGCCGCGTGCTGGTGAATCTGGGATTCACGACGATCAGTGAAGGGTCGGTTGAGCTCGGCATTGCACTGGGGACCCGAGCTTTCGCTATCGTGCTGCCCTCGATCATCGTCTTCTCCACCACTGATCCCACGGACCTGGCGGATGCGCTCGCCCAGCAGCTGAGACTGCCCGCACGGTTTGTGCTGGGAGCTCTGGCGGCGATGCGCCTCATGGGCTTGCTGGCACAGCACTGGATGACCTTGGGTCATGCCCGGCGTGCACGGGGTCTGGGTGCGGGATCGGGCGTCCTGGCATCGCTGCGGACCACGGCTTCGCAGACGTTCGGGCTGCTGGTCCAAGCTGTTCGTCTGGCTACTCGCTTGGCGGTGACCATGGAATCGCGCGGGTTTGGGGCCGGGCCGCGTACCTGGGCGCGCCCGGCCCGCATGCGCCTCAGCGACGTGCCGGTTCTCCTGGTGGCTGCGCTGATCGCCGGGTCGGCAGTGGCGGCCGCCATGGCCCTGGGCACTTGGAACTTCGTCTGGACGTGAGGCCTAGCCGGCACACCGATCTGCCATGATGGGGCGCTATGAACGTTCAGGGACTCTCGGCGCTCTTTGACCAGCACGCAGTCGAGATAGCGCCAGCGCTGCTCGGGTGTGAGCTCACGGTGATGACCCCCCGCGGCGGTGTGACGGTGCGACTGACCGAAGTGGAGGCTTACGGCGACCAGGGAGAGGATCCTGGAGCGCACAGCTTCAACGGACGCACCGCTCGCAACGCCTCACTGTTCGGCCCGCCTCGGCGTACTTATGTGTACCAGTCTTACGGGATTCACTACTGCCTGAACCTGGTAGCCAATGCCGAGGGCGCCGGGGGAGTGCTGCTGCGGGCCGGAGAGGTGGTTCGCGGGCGGGACTTGGCGCTGGAAAGGCGCGGTGGAAAGGACACCGCCGCCAAGCTGCTCTCTGGGCCCGGACGGCTCGGCCAGGGGCTCGGCATCATCCTGCCCATGGACGGCAGCCCACTGGAACTCAACGATGCCCCGGCCCGCGCGGACGGGCCGGCGGCGGATTCCGATCCGCACCCACTGGTCACCTTCTCGTTGGCGCCTGCGCCCACACAGCTCGGACGCGAGGACATCAGTGCGGGCCCTCGTGTGGGGGTCTCCGGGGTGGGCGGCAGCGCACAATTCCCGTGGCGGTTCTGGATCACCGGGGACCGCAGCGTCTCGGCCTATCGGCCCGGCAGGGGTGTCCCGCCTGGCCAGAACTGAGGGGTGCAGGGAGCGTCACCGACCCAAAATGGACAGGACACTTTCCGTTTACCTTCTGCGGAGTAAGATTGATGGTCATCCGTGGCGCCCACCGCGCCGCCCCACGACTGAGAGCTGCACTGGTTGATGAGTGACACCGACACCT
Organism: Nesterenkonia flava; assembly: GCF_031432335.1. NCBI lineage: Bacteria > Bacillati > Actinomycetota > Actinomycetes > Micrococcales > Micrococcaceae > Nesterenkonia > Nesterenkonia flava. Next base: position 27,016 of record NZ_JAVKGT010000033.1, read on the forward strand.
CCACCCCCGCCGCTGAGACGGCGAAGACCGCCGAGGCCTCGAAGGAGTCCGCTGCGAAGGACATTCCGGTGCCGTCCCTGGGGGCCGGGATCGAAGAGGAGCGCGAGTATGTGCGAGCCCTGTACCACCGGCTGGACGAGCTGCGGGAGGAGAAGGAAGCCCAGCTGACCCAGGTCCGCAGCTCCGGAGCCGTGGGCACCATGCAGAACGTCTCCGAGCGTGACGCTTTCGCGACCCTCTACGAGGACCGCCTCGCACAGCTGAACGCAGTCGATGACCGGCTGGTCTTCGGACGGCTGGACCTGGATACGGAGGAGACGCGCTATATCGGACGCATCGGGCTGACCACCGAATCGCGTCAGCGTCTGATGATCGACTGGCGCGCTCCCGAGGCCGGTGTTTTCTATCAGGCCACAGCCTTTGATCGGCAGGGAGTTCGGCGTCGTCGTCATCTGCTGCTCAAGCGTCGCGAAGTCCAGGGACTCGAGGACGAGGTCCTCGATGCCGCGCTGCTGCAGGAGACGCAGGAGAACCACGGCGATGGTGCGCTCCTGGCGGCCCTGACCGCACGGCGTACCGGCCAGATGGGCGACATCGTAGCCACCATTCAGGCCGAGCAGGACCGGATCATCCGGGCGGACCGCTCCGGCGTGCTGGTGGTCCAGGGCGGGCCGGGAACTGGCAAGACGGCGGTGGCGCTGCACCGTGCCGCGTACCTGCTCTACGCGCACCGGGAGCGCCTGAAATCCGCCGGCGTGCTCATCGTGGGCCCCAACGCCACGTTTATGTCCTACGTCGAACGGGTCCTGCCCTCTCTGGGCGAGACGGGTGTGGTCATGTCCTCCCTCGCGGATCTCTACCCCGGTGTGCGCGGGGTGGAGGAGTCCGATCCTCGCGTCGCTGAGATCAAGGGCCGTCTTATCTGGCGTGAGATCATCGCCGACGCCGTTGCCCACCGCAAGCGCAGCATCGCCGGCCCGCGCACGGTGATGGTCGAGGGCGCCGAGGTGACGGTCACTCCCAAGATGATCAAGCGTGGCCTGGAGCGCGCCCGTGCCACGGGCAAGCCGTACAACGAGGCTCGTGCGACCTTCGTAAAGGTCGTGGTGAAGGAGATCGCCGAGAAGCTGGAGCGCCAGCTGCAGAAGAGCTCCGCCGGCAATGACGCTGACCGCAGCTACCTGGTCGAGGACGTGCGCACCAGTCGCGACGTCCGGGTCCTGCTGAACCTGTGCTGGCTGCCGCGCACCCCGCAGAACCTCTTGGAGGACCTGTTCTCCAAGCCGGGTTACCTGGCAGACGTCGCCCCTTCGCTCAGCGAGCAGGAGCGGGCCCTGCTGCGCCGGGAGCCGGGGAGCCCCTTCACCCTTGCCGATGTGCCGCTGCTGGACGAGGCCGCCGAGCTGCTGGGCGATCTCGACGAGACGGCCGGACGCGAAGAAGCCCGTCAGAAAGCCATGCGGGAGAAGGACCTCGAGAACGCCAAGAAGGCGGTGGAGAACGCGACCGCCCAGCTCGAGGAGATGGGGATCGAGGGCTTCCTCAACGCCGACGACGTCGTGGCGCTGAACACGGAGTCCGGTCCCGCGCTCACCGCCGCCGAGCGAGCCGGGGTCGACCGCACGTGGACCTACGGGCACATCGTGGTCGATGAGGCACAGGAGCTCTCGCCCATGCAATGGCACGTCCTGTTCCGCCGCTGCCCCCTGAAGTCGTTCACCGCAGTGGGCGACATCGCTCAGGGGTCCTCGCCCTCGGCGGCCGCCAGCTGGCAGGAGGCCTTGGAGCCCTTTGCCGCCGACCGGCTGCGGATTGAAGAGCTCACGGTCAACTACCGCACGCCGCGGATCATCGTGGACCTTGCGGAGCGCGTTGCCGCAGCCAACGGCCTGGACACCACTTCTCTGCGCACTGTGCGAGAGGGGGAGCATGAGCCGGTCATCGAACAGGTTGAGGAGTCTGAACTGGTCACCGCCACGACCGAGGCCGTCACCGCCGAGCAGAAGCGCCTCGGTGAGGGCCTGGTGGCAGCTATCGTTCCGGAGCGGCTGATCGGAGCGGTGCGCGAGGACTTGATCGCGACCTTCGGCAAGCGTGTGGGGCGCGGGGCCGGGTCCATGACCCAGGACGTGGTGGCTCTGACCGCTGAAGAGGCCAAGGGACTGGAATTCGACGCCGTCGTGCTCACCGAGCCCGCGGAGCTTCTCGATGAAGCTCGGGGTCGCATCGGCAGCCTCTACGTGGCGTTGACGCGGCCCACTCATGCCCTGCGGGTCGTGGCGTCTCGCGAACTGCCTGCAGGATTCCGGTAACGTACAGGACGTGAGCGAGAACGTATCGACTAACCCCGCCCTGGCCGCACAGCAGAATGACTCCAGCTTCGACAATGTCTGGCAGGAGCTGAAGTGGCGCGGACTTGTCCATGTCTCCACCGATGAGAACGAGCTGGAGAAGGCCCTGGCGGGCGATTCGCTCACTTATTACTGCGGGTTCGACCCCACCGCTGCCTCTCTGCACCTGGGCCACCTCGTCCAGCTGCTGACCATGCGCCGCCTTCAGCTGGCCGGTCACAAGCCGCTGGCGCTGGTGGGAGGTTCCACCGGTCTCATTGGTGACCCTCGTGCCTCGGGCGAGCGGGTGCTCAACACCCCGGAGATCGTGGCCGGATGGGTGCAGAGTCTGCAGGACCAGATCAAGCATTACATCTCCTTCGACGGAGAAAACGGCGCCCGGATGGTCAACAATCTGGACTGGACCCAGGGCATCAGCGCCATTGAGTTCCTCCGCGACATCGGCAAGTACTTCCGCGTGGGCACCATGATCAAGAAGGAACTGGTCGCCAAGCGGCTGAATTCGGAGGAAGGCATTTCCTACACGGAGTTCAGCTACCAGATCCTCCAGGGCTACGACTACCTGCAGCTCTTCCGCGAGTACAACTGCACTCTGCAGTTCGGCGGCTCCGACCAGTGGGGCAACATCACCTCGGGCACCGAATTGGTGCGTCGAGTCGAGGGCAAGACCGTGCACGCGCTGGGGACGCCGCTGATCACCAACAGCGACGGCACCAAGTTCGGAAAGTCCGAAGGCAATGCGATCTGGCTTGATGCGGAGCTGTGCTCTCCGTACACCTTCTACCAGTTCTGGCTCAACCAGTCCGATGCCGATGTCCTCGAACGCCTGAAGGTCTTCACCTTCCGCAGCCGCGAGGAGATCAAGGAGCTGGAGCGCTCGGTGAAGGAGGAGCCCTTCAAGCGGGAGGCTCAGCGCACTCTCGCATGGGACGTCACCTCTTTGGTCCACGGTGAAGAAGCCACCAGGAAAGTCATTGCTGCCGCTGAGGCACTCTTCGGCAAGGGCAACATCGCTGACATTGACGAAGCAACTCTGCAGTCCGTAGCTGCAGAGGTGAAGTCCGCCGAGCTCACCGCGGAGAACGCCACGGCGATCAATGCACTCGTCGCCACCGACCTGGTGTCGTCCAAAGCTGAGGCGCGACGCGCGGTGGAGCAGGGCGGCGCCTCGATCAACAACACCAAGGTTGATGACGGTGAGGCTCTGATTGATGAGTCCGCCTGGCTGCACGGCAAGTACCTCTTGGTGCGTCGGGGCAAGAAGAACCTGGCGGTCATCACCCGCGGATGAGGATCGCCGACCACCGCCCCACAGGGACTCCGAGGGAGTGGCGGAGGTCACGTCCAATCCGGTTTGCAAGCACCCCGGAACCTGTGTAAAGTATCTGTTCGTGCCCGGGGCACACGGGAGGAAATCCTAAAAAGCCCCAGGTCAGATCGGGACTCTCATCCCACTCTCTGAGAAGGTTCACACCGGATCAGGCTGCCTGGAAACTTCGAAAAACACGGAGTTGACGGACAGAGCGAGATGGACTAGAGTTGAGAATCGCGCCGAAAACGGAAGCGAAAAGCTGAAGTTG